>NZ_JAUBSB010000001.1:0-260455 GCF_036702135.1 Microcoleus sp. LAD1_D3
AGTTTTTGAGCAATAACTTGCCTGCGGTTGAGAGGCAGCTACTTTTAGGTGCGATCGTTTTTTAGTCTAAACTCCAGGTAGTATTTTCGTAAAAAAACTCGTTTCGGGGCCCCATGTAATTTTCTTTCGATCCTCGTAGGCACAGGGCATTGCCGTGCCCATACAATAAAGCCGTGTCCCTACAATAAAGTTAATCAGGCGGCAAGATATTTTTGGATTAGTTGCACTTTCCCGCAATCAACATTGCACCCATCTCTTCATCAGGTCTGTGGGTAGAACGAGTGAAATTCCCATCTGGGTTGCTTAAGATTCAAGTAAAGAAAGACTCGAATTAAAAAATAGTTTGGCACTACTGAAATTCAGTCTTCTGTTTACTAAAAGTCGCTGTTCATTGCAGATATTTGCAAGGTAAAGCCGATGAAAACACAAAAATCAATTCTACCAACCAAAGCAAAATGGGTCTCTAAAGTCATTGGATTTTCACTGTTGAGTGTTCCACTCATGTCCAATCTTACCCATGCACAATCCGGATCGCCTGCCCCTCAAATTGGATTCAGATTTCAACAATCTGAGGAATTTAATATGGGTGTAATCACTAAATCTGTCACTCAATACAATGACTCCGGCGGGTGTCAGTCCTACTCTACCACAGAGGAAATCGGTGGACAAGCAGTATTCATTTCTAGCACGATGCCGCCTGCTCCAGGGTTGCGCGTTGTGATCCGAAATGTCACCCCTAGGATTGACCACAACCCTTCTCCCTATACCGATCGTGAATACGAAAAAGCTCCAAATTCGGAAGGATTTAAAGTGTCTCTTGGCACAATTCATAGCGGTAGATATTTAGCGGTGCAACCCGGAGTAAACCACTTTTACTATGAGATAAAAAGCGGTAACACCATCATTGAATCTGGTACTTTCAACGTCAGAATTGACCAAAAAACTCAAAATATTGTTCGCGGAAGTGATAAGGAATGTCAAAGAGAAAATGCCTGGCCGATGGAAGATACCTGGCCGAGGGAAAATGCCTGGCCGATGGAAGATACCTGGCCGAGGGAATTTGATCCGCTGAGAAAAAATAATCTGATGAGGGAATATCACCGGCAGAAGGACAAGCCAAGAAGGCGTTAATTAATCAATCTTTTGAACTCAGGAAAGGAGTTGAAATCAAATGAATCGACCTACGCTCAAAAACCACAAAAATAACACCAATAATTGGTTTGGAAAGCTCTTTTTTTCATACTCCTGCCTGGTTTTTTCTGGTCATTAGCTGGATGGATGTATGTGACGATTCCCGATCGCTATCGAACCGAAGTGGACTTTCGAGCTAGAGCAGTTAGAACTTCGGGCATCGTCACTAAAAAAAATCAAAAAACAACTTGTTATGGAGGAGGATACGGTTGTTCTTCTAGTTGTGACGTAACCGTGAATTTTCAGACCAACCGGGGAAAAACTATTGTGTTTTCCAACAGTTGCACGTCTGCGGAGGAAAATCAAACAGTTCCAGTAGTGTATGACCCAGACTCTTCCCCCGTCAAAGCTCGGATTGATATAGGGGATAGTCCTGATAGTCGAAGAACAAACGATTTTATATGGTCTTTCATTCTTTTCCTTTTTGGACTCGGTTCACTCATTACTGGCTTTTCAATCTATAGAAAAAAGCACACACAGGATTGAAGGGTTGATTGCTTTGTCAATTCAGATGTATTTCACGCACCGTTTCCTCGCCCAGGTGCTGTCTAGTTTCGCAGGAACAGTCCTGGACGCACTCCGACTCCTCGAAACCGGGTTTTTACGAAAATACTTGGTTGCGACCCGCAGATTCGCTAAAAAACGCGGTTTCTGACCACCCGTGCGATCGTCCTAATGAATAAATTTTGTAATTTGGAGCAACTTCCATGAAAAATGATTTTGCAGATATAAGCTTGTCTACTTCCCTCGCTCAAAACAATCTTCTTCTCGACAGCAACAGCGCCAGCCCGATCGCATTCCCGAATAATCTGAACAATCAGATTCAAGGATTCAACCACTTAAACGATGCGATGGATGGACAAGGCGGCGACGATCGCATGGCTGGACAGAGCAGTGATGACATCGTGCGGGGCACTACTGGCAACGATACACTCTGGGGCAACGCTGGCAAGGATATACTCTGGGGCTATGCTGGCAACGATATACTCTTGGGCAACGGTGACAACGATACACTTTGGGGTAATGCTGACAACGATATACTCTGGGGCGGTGCGGGGCGAGATGTTTTAATCGGTGGGAGCGATCGCGATATCTTTGCGCTGAAACCACAGGAAGGAACTGATACGATTGTTGACTTCAACCTGAGTGAGCGCGATCGGATCGGTTTAGCTGGAGGGTTAACTTTTGATGAGTTGACCATCTCTCAAGGCACAGGGGACAATCGCAACGATACATTAATCAGCACCGAGACCGGTGAGCTACTGGCAATTCTGAACAATACCCATGCAAGCACGATCGGCAATGCAGCCTTTCTCACCTTGGGGAATCGAGGATTAGTAACCAGCCAGGGCGATCGGGCAATGCGATCGGATGTCGCGCGCGATGGTTTTCGGGTAGACGGCACGGGCATAAAAATCGGGGTTTTATCTAATAGTTTCAACAGGCTGGGTGGGGCGGCCCAAGACATTGCAAGCGGTGACTTGCCCGTAAAAGGCAAGGTGTTGGCAGAAGATTTGGGAAATAACTTTTCTACGCTGATCGATGAAGGCAGAGCCATACTGCAACTTATTCACGATGTTGCTCCAGGAGCCGATTTGTTGTTTCATACAGGCTATGCCAGTGGTCAGTTTAACAGCCAGCTAGAATTCTACAAAGCAAGTGAAAAGGCTATGGCTGATGGTATTCGCGCATTGGCAGCTCAAGGAGCGCAAATCATTGTAGACGACCTGCGCTTCCCATCTCAACCGATGTTCCAAGATGGCATCATTGCCCAAGCGATCGATGAGGTCGTCAAAAAGGGTGTTTCCTACTTTACTGCTGCGGGTAACTTTGCTCGCGATAGCTATCAAAGTGATTTCAAGTCGGCTGGGTTCTCCGCGGATTATGGAGAACTTCATGACTTCGATCCAGGAACTGGGGTCGATTTCTATCAAAGCATCACACTGGCGAAAAACGATTCCCTCGCGATCTCATTCCAATGGGACTCACCGCTCGATCGTTCAACCAACGACCTCGATATTTACCTGGTTGACAATACAAAACAAAAAATCTTGGCTAGCAGCAAACTGTCAAATGTGGGAGGAGATCCGATCGAGTATTTCACATTCCGCAATGATGGTTCGTTTGGCTCGGATCAGTTTAATCTCATGATTGCCAAGCGATCGGGTTCTGCTCCCGGTTTGATGAAGTACGTGGCGAGTGGTTCCTCTACCTTCAAAATCAACAATTACAACACCAATAGTTCAACTATATATGGCAACGCAAATGCCAGGGGAGTTGCAGCAGTCGGAGCCGCCCCTTACTTTGGCACTCCTGCTTACGGTGTAAATCCGGCAAGATTAGAAGACTTTTCTTCGGCTGGCGGCACTCCGATTCTGTTTGACGAGAGGGGTAATCGTCTACCCAAACCTGAGTTTCGCCCGCAGCCGAAGTTCGTCGGGCCTGACAACACCAATACGACGTTCTTTGGCACAGACATTCCTCAAGATGCTGACGGTTTCCCCAACTTTCTGGGCACATCGGCAGCGGCTCCTCATGTAGCGGCAGTTGCGGCTTTGATGCTGCAAGCAAATCCCCGCTTAACTCCTGCGGAAATTAATCGAGCACTAGAGCAGACGGCTCTGGAGATGGATGATCCAAACACGCCCGGTTTTGATGTTGGATTTGACTATGCTAGTGGATCTGGTTTGATTCAAGCCGATCGGGCGATCGCTAAAATAGTCATCTAATTCAGATTAGAGTCCCCATCCCTGCCGCGAGATTGGGGAGACAGAGTAAGCTTCTATGAAAGTCGATCGCCTGTGGCAGATTGAGGCGATCGCACGACGGCAGAAAGAGCGATCGGGCTAATTCTCTAAATTCCAACTCTAGAATCCTATGGTGTATTCCCCATTTAAGCGACTCAAATCGACCCACTCTAGGCTCACTAATGTTTTCCTAGCTTCCATTTCCCTGTTCCTGCTTGCTACTATCCCCCTATTAACTACTCCTGACTCTCTCTTGCCAGCGATCACTCAAACTACCGATGCCCGTCAAGCAGAGGGCGATCGGCTCTTGCGGCAGGGCATTCGACAGTATCAAACTAGCCAATTTCAAGCCGCGCTGAACTCCTGGCAAAAGGCACTTCAACTTTATCGTGTCCTTAAAGATCGCTACAAGGAGGGTTGGACGCTGGGCAATTTGGCAGCCGTTTATGGTGATCTGGGCAATTATGCCAAAGCGATTGAGTATGGACAGCAACAGTTAGTCATTGCCCGCGAAATTAAAGACCGCGATGGGGAAGTGGCAGCACTAAATAATTTGGGACGCACTTACCAGTCTTTGGGCAATGATACCAAAGCGATTGAGTATGGACAGCAAAGTTTAGCGATCGCCCGCGAAATTCAGGACCGCGATGGGGAAAGTGCCACACTAGGTAACTTGGGACTTGCCTACTACTCTTGGAGCAACTACGCTAAAGCTGCCGAGTATATGCAGCAGTGGTTGACGATCGCGCGCGAAGTCAAAAACCGCCGAGGGGAAGGTTTGGCACTGGGCAATTTGGGACTCCTTTACCAGTCTCTAGGCAACGATACCAAAGCCATTGAGCATATGCAGCAGAGTTTAGCCATTGCCCGCCAAATCAAAGACCGTCAAGGGGAGAGTGCGGCACTGGGCAATTTAGGACTCGTTTACCACTACCTCGGCAACTATGCTCAAGCCATTGAGTATGCACAGCAGAGTTTAGCGCTCGCGCGCGAAACTAAAGACCTCCAAGGGGAAGGTATGGCGCTCAACAACCTCGGAGCAGCGTTCTTAAAGGCTGGCAACCCAACAGAAGCTGAAAAAATGCTCGTGAATGGGATTCAAGTTTGGGAATCGATGCGTCAAATGCTCGGCTCCAACGACGCGAATAAAGTCTCCATCTTTGAAGGACAAGCTATGACTTATCGGACTTTACAAGAAGTCCGAGTGGCTCAGAATAACCCGATCGCCGCTTTAGAAATTGCCGAACGGGGACGTGCCCGTGCCTTCGTCGATCTACTCACAGAGCGCTTATCCTCTGGTGATGCTAATTCGGTTATTGCCGCTGCTCCCAACCAGGAGCAAATCCGACAAATCGCCAAATCGCAAAACGCCACTTTGGTGCAGTATTCCATCATCTATGAAAGCTTCCAGATTCAGGGCAAACAAGTAGGGCGAGAATCCGCGCTCTACATCTGGGTGATTCAACCGACAGGCGAAATCACATTCCGCCAAGTTGACCTCCAACCCCTTTGGCAAAAACACAACGCCTCTCTAAGAAGCTTAATTATTGGCAATCAAGAATTTCTGGCTGTCCGCAGTCGCAGCAGTTTTGGCTCCACCCAACCCCAACCCAACTTACCGACGCTGCATCAACTGCTGATCGAGCCCATTGCCAGTCTCCTACCCAAAGACCCTAATGCCCACGTCATTTTCATTCCCCAAGATTCCCTGTTCCAGGTGCCTTTTCCCGCCCTGCAAGACTCTGGCGGCACTTACTTAATCGAAAAACACACCATTCTCACCGCCCCCTCGATTCAAGTATTAGATTTGACTCGACAACAACGACAGAAGCTAGCACAGAAGCCAGCTAACAGCGGCCCGGCTCTAGTATTGGGCAATCCCACCATGCCAAGCGTGTCTCTCTCTCTGGGAGAACCCAAGCAGCAATTGTCTCCTCTACCTGGGGCCGAAGCCGAAGCTAGAGCGATCGCGCCTCTGCTCAAAACCCAAGCGATCTTAGGCGCTCAAGGGACAAAAGCGGAGATCGTCCAAAAAATGCCCCAAGCATCTATTATTCACTTAGCAACGCATGGATTGCTCGATGATGTGCGCGGATTGGGAAGTGCGATCGCTATGGCTCCTTCTGGTAGCGATGACGGCTTATTGACCGCAGAAGAGATTTTTGACATGAAACTGCAAGCAAACTTAGTCGTTTTGAGTGCTTGCAACACTGGAGAAGGCAGGATTACCGGGGATGGAGTGATTGGCTTGTCGCGCGCTTTGATTTCGGCAGGAGTGCCGAGTGTGATTGTTTCTTTATGGGCGGTTCCAGATGCGCCGACATCGGAATTGATGCAGTCGTTTTATCAAAACTTGCAAAATAATCCCGACAAAGCACAGGCATTGCGGCAGGCAATGTTAACTACGATGAAAACTCATCCTGGGCCACGAGATTGGGCGGCATTTACTTTAATTGGGGAGGCAGAGTAAGGACGATCGCGACAAGCAAATTACAGAGTACGATCGGGGATACTGCTCCTATCGCGAAACTGGCGGCTGCAAAATTTCATCCTCTGGAACTATTTTTGCTGACTCCAAAACCTCCTCTAAAATCGGAGAAGGAATCGGCACTTTCTCAACTACCTGATGCTTTTCCAAAGTCAAGCGAGACTGCGACGAACCAGACAATCTTTTCAATAATTGCGGTTTGCGATCGCACAGCAAATAAATTATTCGATCGCCTGCTTGCCAAATCTGGGTCGCCGACACTACTTGCAAGTATCCTTGCCTTTCCAGCAGCAACGGCGCCAACTCCCCGGCTTTAACCAAAGCTTGTAAGTGAGCAATTTGAAACTGCAATCCCTCTGTTTTTAACTCTGTTTCCCCCAATTTCACTTCGCCGTCGCTCAAATATTCGTTCCAATCCTTCAGCGACAAATCGGAGACAAAGGCTTGATTGATTTTAGTCGGATTTGCAGGCGTATTTGCTTGCGGATCTTTGGGGAATATTGCCAAAACCCTCGGCGGTGCAAACTCTTCGGCCGCTCGCTGAGCTAAC
Source organism: Microcoleus sp. LAD1_D3 (assembly GCF_036702135.1). Taxonomy (NCBI): domain Bacteria; kingdom Bacillati; phylum Cyanobacteriota; class Cyanophyceae; order Oscillatoriales; family Microcoleaceae; genus Microcoleus; species Microcoleus sp. LAD1_D3. The sequence continues at coordinate 6,977 of NZ_JAUBSB010000001.1, forward strand.
ACTAAGTTTACCTCGCCGTTGTTAGTCATTGCCAAAAAAGTTCCCATCGATTCCATTCCGGCTTCTTCTAAAACGCTGTGGTCGAGAGCACTGCTCAAAAATACCCGCAAACCTTCTCGTTCTGCTTGTTCGCAAGCTTCGGGGTTTGTGTCGATAATTGCCACTGATTCTCCGCGTTCTTGAAACAAGCGAGCAATTAATCTGCTCAAAGGATTTGACCCCACAATGACAGCACCGGTGGCCGATTTTGAGGTGATGCCCAAAAGTTGAGCCATCTGTCCAGCCGTTAGTCCCTGGACGAAAACTGTCATAATAATTGTTAGGAAAACTAAGGCTTTAATCGAGTCGCCGCCGTTGATTCCCCGCTGGGTGAGCAAAATTGCAAATAAAGAGGCGATCGACGCTGAGACAATTCCCCTCGGCGCTACCCAACAAACAAATAATTTCTGTCGCCAATTTAGTCCGCTGTTCCAAGTACACAACCAAACATTGATCGGCCGCACTACCCACATTAAAGCTAAAACTGTAAACAAACTTCCCCAACCGAGGGCGACCACACTAGCGAGGGATAAATCGGCCGCCAGCAGCACGAACAGCATGGAAATAGCCAGGACTGTGAGTTGACCTTTAAACCTCCTCAGCAGCCTTTCTTCCGGGACAGCAGCGGCTCTGAGGACGATGCCGGATACCACAGTTGCCATCAGTCCCGATTCACTGCGGATTTCTTCTGCTAAGCCGAAAAATCCCCACAAACCGGCTAAAACTACTAAGTTTTTGAGGTCTTCTGAGAGAAATTGCGATCGCTTGAGAATGAATCCCAGCAGCCAACCTCCCGCAACCCCGATGACTGCGCCAACTAATAGTCGCACGATTAAATCTCGGAACAAAACCAGCAAATCAGCATTGCCATTCAAAATAATATTCAGCACCAATACTGCCAGAATTGCCCCGACAGGATCGATTAAAACGCCTTCTGCTTCGAGCAACGAGGCGACTTGTTTGTCAACAGATACTTGTTTGAGTAAAGGGCCGATTACTGTCGGGCCTGTGACGACTACTAGAGAAGCATACAAAAATGCGATCGGCCAGGGAAATTCCCCCAACCAGTGTGCGGCCATTCCGCCGCCTATTAGCGTAATTAAAGTGCCTACGGTAACTAAATTGCGGATGCTGCCGGAAAGTTTGCCCAAATCTCGCAATTCCAAATTCAAGCCGCCTTCAAACAGAATTAAAGCTACGCAAAGGGATACCATAACTTCCAAACCGCTTCCCAGCAGATTGGGGTGCAGCACTCCCAAGCAGTCTGGGCCTGCTAAAATGCCAAACAACAGCAAAAAGACGATCGCCGGAACTTTCAGATAAGCGGCCAGAACTTGAGCGCTGATGCCACAGATGACGGTCATGACCATCAACAGGGTGATGTTAAAGGAGATTTCCATAGATATAATTGTTACAGGCTGCCCGCTTAGTTTTAAATGTTCGATCGCGGGTAACGGGAGTGCAGGCGTTATTTTCCGCGCAGCTTACAAACTCGGCACGGCCCTGGATTTTTCCCAATAAGATTAAAAAACCTTGATAGTCGCTATAACTTTATCAGATAATTCTCTTGGCGTCAAAGATGGCAGTAAGTTGTAGCTAAGCGAGAGAGTTTCTGTAATATTCGAGAGTCTGATGGGGATGCGGGCACAGAGGGAGAGGATTTGACGAATTTTGATGCGGAGTCAATCTCAAATCTTAAATAGCAAGATTTGCCAGCTTTCCCATTATATAGGCCTTTCAACCCCAGATTCATCTGTGGAGTCAATCTCCAATCAAAAAGCTCACATCTCAAATCAAATCGATCACCCCCAGACTCATCTTTAGAGTAGATTTCCCATCTAAAATCTCAAATCGCAAGATTCATCTGTAGAGTCAATCTAACATCTAACATCTAACATCTAACATCTATAATCGATTCGCATTCTGCCACTTGCGAAAAAACTCTGATAGAATTGCAGGCGAAATTCGCCCTTGCAGCCAATCTAAAGCCTGGTTTTGTTGGGGGGCGGCCCGATAAAATTTGCACGCATCTATCAACCGAATCGGAGAAGTAGTGACTGTAGATTGAGAGCGCCACTTTTGTGCAAACTCGGTAAGAATAGCCGGAGAAATTTGTTTTTGCAACCAATCTAAAGCTTGGTCTTGTTGTGCTAAACCGCGATAAAATTTGCCAACATCTATCAATCGCAAATTAGTGTCTGGAGGTACGGCAGTGGCCCGCCATTTTTGAGCAAATTCCCCTAAAATAGAGGTAGAAACTTGACTTTGCAGCCAAATTAAGGCAGTATCTTGGCTAGCGCTAGCTTGATAAGACGAGAATACCTGAGTCAGCCGCACGCCTGATATGGGAGTGGGAGTGGGCGCTGGAGGGGGGACAACTACTTTGGGAGATTTTCGCATCAAAGCCGCCCAGGTTTTGAGGCTTGCAATGCCGTCGGGATTGAGACCTTGAGATTTCTGAAACGAGATGAGCGCGGCTGTGGTGGTGGCTCCAAATTTACCGTCCATCGCGCCTTGATAAAAACCTTTAATTCTTAATTCCTTCTGGATGTCTGCAACTTTATAACTTACGGCGCCTTCTCGGACGCTTTCAAAAATATTGGTGTCTACATTGCCCGAGACGCCGGACACGGTGCCTGTATCGCTGTATTGCCAAAAAGTCCAAGTTTTCCAGCCGCCGGGAACCCAAGGTTCCTCAGCAGTGGTATAGTGAGCAATCCACAGTGGGTAATCGGCAAACCGTGTGGTTCCCAAGTTGTCCCAGAAACCGGGGTAGGTGTAGATAATCGGCCGCATCAAGGTGGCTTTTTCGACTGCTTCTAGCCAAATTGCGGCTCGATCGCACAATTCACCCGCACTCAAACCGCCTGTAGTTTCCAAATCCAAGACTGCCGGCAAATCTCCCGTTTCGAGTTTGACAGTTTTCAGGAACAAATCTATTTGTCCTTGAACGCTGCTTGTCGGTCGAAAAAAGTGGTAAGCACCGCGTTGAATCCCCGCCGCTTTCATCGCCGCCCAATTGCGGGCGAAAGTTTGGGCAACGAACGTTGCACCCTCGGTCGATTTGACAAAACTGAAGGTAATACCATCCCGCGCCACGGCTGGCCAATTGACATTGGGCTGGTAGTCGGAAACATCTATACCACGAATACTCATATTACAAAGAGTTGAGAAAAGCTGGTTTGCTCTGAAGCAGCGACTCGATTAAGGGTACATTAAATTGTAATGCTAAGTCGCTAATTGTTTTTTTTGCAGGGGAGATGGTGCAAATGAACTTCGATCGAATAGAGCCCGGCCCTGGTCAAGAGTCTGTTTGGGATTACCCACGTCCCCCTCGGCTTGAGGAATCGACCAAACACGTACAGATAATTTTTAATGGAGTGACGATCGCCGACACGCGCCGTCCTCAGCGGGTATTGGAGACCAGTCACCCTCCTGCCTACTATATCTGCCCCGATGACATCAAAATGGAATATTTGCACAAAACTTCACGAGGTTCTTGGTGCGAGTGGAAGGGACAAGCCGGTTATTACACTGTGACGGTAGAGTCGAAAGAAGTAGTAAATGCTGCTTGGTTTTATCCCAATCCTAATCAGGTTTTTGCAGCTATTAAAGATTATGTGGCTTTTTATCCGAGCAAGATGGATGCCTGTTATGTGGACGGGGAATTAGTCCAATCTCAACCAGGGGATTTTTACGGTGGCTGGATTACCAAAGATATTGTCGGCCCGTTTAAGGGAGGGTCAGGAACGTGGGGGTGGTGAGGGAAGATTGAGTTTTAAGTTGTGAGTTGAGAACAGGGGCAGAAACCACCTTTTTTTTACGCAAAACCTCGTTACAGCCTCGACCCAGGTTTAACAACCAGGTTTTTTGAGTTTGTGTGCACTGTCAATGAGTTGAGGAATGGCGCCAAAATCGTTGTTTTACGCCCTAAAAAGCCCATCGTAAAAAATCGAGAATAATTCAATAAATCTGTAATTTAGTGAGGAGGAATCAATGCAATGCAGCTACGGCAAAAACTAACGGTGCAGCTTCTTCCCTTATGAAAAAATAGTGTCGTAAATAATACAAGCAATGGTAACAAATAAATAATTATATAATTTAATAGCTGACACTAGCTTTGTTGCTGGTTTATTGTTTATTCGGATCTGCGCTGTGTCTGTTGAATTTATTGAGCCGTCTAACTCGGCAGAAAACTCACCCCAAAATTTATCTTTAGAGTCTACTCTTAAGGATCTGGCTCTATTCAATTTTCAGGTGGAGTCCTCATATCTCGCCAAAGAAGTAGCTCGGTTGTTTCAATCTCACCCGCTGCTTCCGGGAGTTATCTTGACCGTAAATGGGAAATTTTTAGGGATGATATCGCGTCGGCGATTTATGGAACGCATGAGCCGCCCTTACGGAGTAGATATATTTGCTTGCCGACCGATTATAGCCTTGTATCAAATAGCTCAAACCGATATTTTGATTTTACCAGGAGTAGCCTTAATTGTCATGGCAGCTCAGCGCTCCGTGCAGCGACCGCCGGAACTGCTTTACGAGCCGATTGTTGTGCAGTTAGAACCTCAAGTTTACCGACTTTTAGACGTGCATCAACTCTGGGTAGCTTTATCCCAAATTCACCAAGAAGCTACTTGGTCTATGAGTGAACTTTATTACAATTTATCGCTCACGCAATCCGAGCTAGAAGCAGCTAATTCTCAATTAAAAGCAGCTAATTCCGAATTGTACCGCCTTGCCCACTTAGATGGCTTAACTCAGATTGCAAACCGCCACTGTTTTAACGAATACTTAGATAAAAAATGGCAAGAATTGGGAGAAGCAGCAGCCGAACTATCTTTGATTTTATGCGATGTTGACTTTTTTAAGACATACAACGATACTTACGGACATCAGGCGGGAGATGCTTGCTTGCAGCAGGTAGCCCAAGCTATTTTGGCAGCGGTAAATTACTCAGCAGGCGCAGTTTCGGGGGAGACTCTGGTAGCTCGTTACGGAGGTGAAGAATTTGCGGTAATTTTACCCCGCACTTCGTCGGAAATAGCTGTTTGGATTGCAGAGCAAATTCGAGTTTGGGTAAAAGAACTAGAAATCGAACACCTTAATTCAGCGGTGTGTTCTTTCGTGACGCTGAGTTTGGGGGTAGCGAGCACGTTTCCTCAGCCCGAAACTTCTCAGGAAAATCTGCTTGCAGCGGCAGACCGCGCGCTTTATCAAGCTAAAGACCGAGGTCGCGATCGAACAATCCTCGATACTAAGCTTTAGCTAAGCGAGAGGGGGAGAGGATTCTCGCTTGTTTTGATAGGGAATTAAAATATACAATTCAAATGCAGTAAAGCTTATAAAGTTAGATTAATAGTCCTGGACGCACAGAGTGTCAGAAACTGAGTTTCTTGCCGCCGAAAGAGCCTAAAAGCGTAGGTTTTTGCTCTATTAACCCGGTTGCTTTGGTGGCGAGTGCATCCCGGACAGACTAAGTAGGAAAAATTGCGTTCGATCGCCCCATCCAAACTCTACCTCCAAACACGTTCTGCCGTCCAGTGCCTGTCTGAAGATTCATAAATCCTCAATCCTTCCAATCCGACAGTTTCCACCATCATCTCAACTTCATCCAGCGTAAAAGCCGCTTGCAGCGAATCGCTGAACAATTGTTTCTGATGCGAGTTGCAATCTCCCGCATACATCTCCACTAAATGACTCCTCATTTCCTCATCCATAGGCCGGAGTAAATCGCGCAGAAATATTGCTGCGTTCGGTTTTAAGACTCGCTTGACTTCGCGCAAAAACGGCAGCGGATCGGGCAAATGGTGGATAATGCTGTTGGAAATCACCATGTCAAAATAACTGTCTGGATACGGCATGGCTTTAGCATCGATTAATTCGAGACTAATTTGCGATCGCACGCCCGCCTTTTCCACATTTTGGGCCCCCACTTTCAGCATATTTGCCGACAAATCAATGCAAGTCAATTTCCATGCTGGCCGGAGTTGAGAAATTGCGATCGGAATTCTCGCCGTACCCGTGCCCGCATCCAAAACGTTTCCAAAAACCGGCCCCAACGCCGCAGCACTGTGAGCAAAAGCAGCATTAACCTCAGCAAAATCCATCGAATCGTATTCGATCGCCTCTTCCAAGGAATCCATCACTTCCGGTTCCAAAACTCGCTGCATAAAATTTATCTCGTTATCTGGCATTTCCATATAGGGGCTGAGTTTTGCCTGCAAAAGCTCGACTAACTCCGGTTCCATATATTCGTAATTGTCCGGGATTTGCAGGCAAATAACTTTCTTGCCCTCGATACTTTCGGGAAATTTGCTGCGAAGTCGATCGCCATGCTTCTTCTCCATCACAAATATCCAATCTGCCCAGCCCAGCAAACCCTCAGTTACTCTGATTCTTGCACCTTTTTCCGTTCCCGCCGATCGCACGCTGTAGCCGCTAACTTTCTCGCATATCTTCTCGGCAGTCAAACTTCTCCACTTATTCTGACTGCACACAAACAATATCTTGGTTTTATCCATCAGACACAAGTACAAAATTCTATGTTAATTGTGGCACGGGCGTCCCGCCTGTGCTTCCGAAGCGGTTAAAAATTTCCTTCTAATTTTCCCCCAATCGCACCTTACATACCACAAACACTGTATTTTGTCAAATTTGGCAAAATCTCCGTTACAATTCTTAAACCATAAAATGCTGATTTTGCATAAATAATTGTACTTATTACATTTGAAGAGTTTGCTAATTTTATGAATTAAGTAGGTTTCAGCGTCAAAAAGTGAAATTAGTCATAATGCCCCTGGATTGTGAAAATCGTACCACAAGCCTCAAAGCAAGTAAATAGGTAAAATAATTGAGAATGAAGTCAATAATTTCGGTCGTCTTTAGATTTTTTTAATAATTGAGGGGTTAAAATAGATCGAACATTTAAAACTAAATCGACTTTTAGATTGTTTTTGCTTATTAAAGTAGCTGGAATTGGCCCGAAGACCGATCGACCCTCAACAATAGATACAGATGCTCGATCGCACAATGGCATCAAACCAAACTCGATCGCACTCTGCTAAAATTAATAAAACGAAGTCGTTATGAGTTTAAGTAAATACCTATGACCAACGAAACCGTAGAAAACCTAGTAATTATCGGCTCAGGCCCAGCAGGCTACACAGCAGCCATCTACGCAGGTCGAGCAAACCTGAAACCCGTAGTGTTTGAAGGCTACCAAGCGGGAGGCGTCCCCGGCGGTCAACTGATGACCACCACAGAAGTCGAAAACTTCCCCGGCTTTCCCGAAGGCATCACCGGGCCGCAGCTTATGGATCGGATGAAAGCTCAAGCAGTGCGCTGGGGTGCCGAATTATACACAGAAGATGTAATTTCGGTGGATTTGACCAAGCGGCCGTTTACAGTGCGCTCGGAAGACAGAGAAATCAAAACCCACACGATAGTAATCGCTACAGGCGCGACGGCGAAAAGGCTGGGATTGCCTAGCGAACACGTATTTTGGAGTCACGGCATTTCTGCCTGTGCCATTTGCGACGGCGCTACCCCAATTTTTAAAGGAGTAGATTTAGCTGTAATCGGCGCAGGCGACACCGCAGCGGAAGAATCTATTTATTTGACAAAATACGGCTCTCACGTACATATGCTGGTGCGGCGCGATCAAATGCGCGCCAGCAAAGCCATGCAAGACCGAGTGCTGAGCAATCCCAAAATTACCGTGCACTGGAACACCGAAGCACTGGATATTTTGGGCGAAGGGGGCGCCAAAATGGACGGGGTGAGAATTAGAAATATCGAGACAGGCGCTGAGAGCGATTTGCTGGTGAAAGGATTGTTTTACGCGATCGGTCACACTCCCAACACTCAACTGTTCCAAGGTCAGCTAGAACTCGACGAAATAGGTTATATCACCACCAAACACGGTTCGGTAGAAACCAGCGTCGAGGGAGTTTACGCCGTCGGCGACGTGCAAGACCACGAGTTTCGCCAAGCAATCACCGCCGCCGGTAGCGGCTGCATGGGGGCGATGCTGGCAGAACGTTGGCTGTCAGTCAACGGTTTAATGCAGGAATTCCATCAAACTGAGGAATCCGAGCAACCCACAGCAGCGCCGGAAGCTCAAAAAGTACGCAAAACCAGCGCGAACTTTGATATCACAGACACGCGCCACGAAGGAGGTTATGCTTTGCGGAAGTTGTTCCACGATAGCGATCGACTGATTGTGGTCAAATATGCCTCTCCGAGTTGCGGCCCTTGCCACAGCCTCAAGCCGATTTTGAGCAAAGTAGTAGATGAGTTCGAGGGCAAAATCCATTATGTGGAAATTGACATCGAAGAAGATCCAGAAATTGCTGAAAATGCTGGCGTGATGGGTACGCCGACGATTCAGTATTTCAAAGACAAAGCTTTGGTGACTGAGCTCAAGGGAGTTAAACCGAAAAGCCAGTACCGCGAGTTAATTGCCAGTAATTTGTAGGAATTAGATCGATTTTAGATTTGAGATTCCCCAAAAGAGAGTCAACCTAAACTCAACTTGCGTCCAGCCTGCCAAAAACCAGGTTTCTCCCCTCCGCGCCAGTCCGTGCAGGGGAGAAACCGGTTTTTTTTTTAGCCAAACACTCGCGAAAAAACCCGGTTTCTCGCGAGTGTTTGGCGAATGAGAAAGAGGATTTTTGACTGTTCTGGGTTTTTTCGTCTGAGTGCTACTAAAATCTAAAAGTCTTATATAGGTCGATCGTCATTATGGCTCAAAGCCGCCTCCGACTGCCGCGATTTCTCAAGAGTGCCTCACCGTCAAGCCTGTCAATGAAAATGATGTGGGCAGGTTTGACAATAACTGCCGTCTTTGTATTGGTAGCCACTTTGTCTCCAGCTATGCAAGCTTGGGGATGGCTGCAAAATCCTACCGAGGCTTTGAGTAACCCCATCCACGAACCGCCGTCGGCGAATTATTGGTTTGGTACTAGCCGCAGTGGCTACGATGTTTTTTCTCGGACGCTTTTTGCTTCTCGCGCTGCTTGGCAAGTGGTGCTTTTAGCCACAGCTTTGAGTTTATTTATCGGTGTGCCGCTGGGACTCGTTAGTGGTTATTTGGGCGGTAAGCTCGATCGAGTGTTGTTATTTTTAATGGATACAATTTATACTTTGCCGGGGCTGCTGCTTTCTTTGACGCTAGCGTTTGTAGTGGGAAAAGGAGTTTTGAATGCTGCGATCGCCCTGAGCATTTCCTACATCCCTCAATACTACCGCGTCGTCAGGAATCACACCGTCAGCGTCAAAACCGAATTATTTGTCGAAGCCGCGCGAGCAATGGGTGCTGACACTTGGACAGTGCTTTCGCGCTACCTGTTTCTGAATGTGATTCAGAGCGTACCTGTGCTGTTTGCGCTCAACGCTGCCGATGCAATTTTAACATTAGGAGGTTTGGGATTTCTCGGATTAGGACTTCCCGAAGCAACTCCCGAATGGGGACACGACTTGCGTTTAGCTTTAGATGCGCTACCTACTGGCATTTGGTGGACAGCTTTGTTTCCCGGTTTGGCAATGACTTTAATGGTAGTGGGACTATCTTTGGTGGGGGAAGGATTAAACGAGTTTGTTAACCCTCGCCTGCGGAATCAGCAGTAATTTTTCTGTAGCACAATCTCAAAAAACCAAACACCCCGATTCCGGACTTCTTTGAGAAGTCGGGAATCTAACGAAAAAGCGTTTTAGGTTTAATGAAAACGACCTACTTATCCAAGAAACACCAAGTATAGTTAAGGAGGTGAAATTATGAAAAATGTTCCACGCATAGAATATCTCAAAGTCCAAAATTACCGAGCTTTACATAATCTAGAACTTAAAAAAATTACTCCATTAACCGTCTTCTTAGGACCAAATGGCAGCGGAAAATCAACTATTTTTGATGTTTTCGCTTTCCTGTCCGAATGTTTCACCGAAAGCCTCAGAAAAGCATGGGATAGACGAGGCAGATTTCGAGAATTACGCACCAGAGATAGTACAGGCTGTATCATCATTGAATTAAAATATCGAGAGACATCAAAATCACCGTTAATCACCTATCATCTCGCCATAGATGAAGAAAATAATCGTCCTTTTATCGCTGAAGAATGGTTACAGTGGAGACGAGCAGGTCAAGGTAAACCTTTTCGCTTTTTAGATTTCAAAAAAGGCGAAGGACAAGTCATTAGTGGCGCAACTCCTGATGAAGAAGATGAAAGGATCACCGAACAACTAGCATCATCTGAATTATTAGCAGTAAATACATTAGGACAATTTGCCAAACATCCCCGCGTCAGTGCTTTAAGACGTTTTATTACAGGTTGGTATTTATCCTATTTAACCGCAGATAATACCCGCAGCCTTCCCGAAGCAGGTGCACAGGAAAGATTGTCCCCCACTGGTGACAATTTACCTAATGTTATCCAATACCTAAAAGAACAACATCCCCAACGGTTAGAAGAAATACTAAAAACCCTTTCTGCTCGTATTCCACGCCTCGAAAAAGTCGAAGCCTCAATCATGCAGGATGGCAGACTTTTGTTGGAAATTAAAGATGCTCCTTTTTCTCATCCAATTCTGGCAAAATTTGCCTCGGATGGTACGTTAAAACTATTAGCTTATCTAACAGTCTTATACGATCCTAGTCCCCCCCAATTAGTAGGAATAGAAGAACCAGAAAATCATCTACATCCGCGCTTGTTGCCCCATATAGCAGAAGAATGTCGTGCTGCTTCTGCTAATACTCAATTAATGGTGACAACCCATTCTCCTTTTTTTGTGGATAGTTTGAAGCCAGAGGAATTATGGGTATTATATCGAGATGAAAAAGGTTTTACTCAAGCAAAAAGAACCGCAGATATGCAGAGAGTCAAACAATTTATGGAACACGGTGCATTACTGGGTTCGCTATGGATGGAAGATTTCTTTGATGTGGGAAATCCGCTTAAAAATGCGGGTGTACCGCACATATTTTAAACTTAAAATAAAGAGAAGGTGAGCACTTTGCATCTTGTTTTTTTTGTGGAAGAACCATCCCTAGAATTAGCTTTGACCCAGATTTTGCCGAAAATATTGCCATCAAATGTTACCTTTAACATTCATGGTTATGAAGGAAAACCAGATTTTTTAAAGAAAGTGCCTAATCCTTTGAAAGGTTATCAACCATCGCTTCATCCAGATTGGAAGATTGTTCTTTTAATAGATGAAGATCGAGAAGATTGTCTTAACTTAAAAAAGCAACTAGAAGAGATGGCAATATCAGCCGGATTAATTACTAAATCTTCCTGCCAAAAAAATAAATCATTTCAAGTCTTAAATCGAATTGTAGTTGAAGAATTAGAAGCGTGGTTTTTCGGCGATGTTGAAGCAATTTGCCAAGCTTATCCTAAAGTCTCTCCCCATTTAGCTAAACAAAAAGGGTATCGCGACCCCGATGCTATTAAAGGGGGTACATGGGAGGCTTTGGAAAGAGTCCTGAAAAAAGCTGGATATCATCCGGGAGGACTAGAAAAATATAAAGCCTCTAGCGAAATTTCTCAATATATGAATCCTGAATTAAATCGCTCTAAAAGCTTTCAAGTCTTTTATCAAGGTTTATTAGAAATCATCCATAGTAAGCAGGTATAATCATCTTTATAGACAATTTTCGCTCTTGTCATTGCTGAGCTAGGAGCGTGATGAATGATTTAGAGAGCAAACCTAGATCCGCGCTTTCGGAGGACACGCCGTAAATAAATGTAACAAAAGTTTTAGCGCTCGCACCAGCGTCGTACCCCTCCACATCTTTAAGCGCATCCTGCAGCTTATGCCTTCTCCAACAATAGCAAGCACATCGCTAACTGGGTAAATTTTCCTTCCCTTGCAGAGTTATCTTCTGCAGGCAGTTGCATCAACGTCCGCTGGAGATTTTTTTGCGTCTGCTTGAAATTATCAAGATAATTCGGGAATGCTATCTAAATTTAATTAAAGGGGTTTATGGAATCTTAACACTGTCACGATATATTTAAAGGAATCGTGAAGTTATACTTCCGGGAGATGTCGAATTGTATGGTTTGTGAGAGTGTGCGATCGCGTAAGTGCGAACCGAAAGCCAAAAAATTTTAGAGAAGTCCGCAGCCGAGAGTTGCGCGGCGGGTTAACTCTCAGTAGAATTTATCCTAGTGGTTTTTGCCACTGACGCGACAAACTCGTGTCGAACTGCTTAAATAAGAATGTGACGTTAAGAACTTAATGTGATTTAACGTCAAAATTAAACCCAATTTCTGAGATTTGAGCTAACTTAACAATGAAAGCCCCTGTTGCACTACTCAACCCGCAACGCTTCATGGGGGGTCAGAGTCGGTCTCTAATCCAGAGTGGCCGGCTTAAAACTAAAGCTACGAGCTTTATTCAATCGCAGATTGCGTATGATTCAATTCAGGGAAACAGGGTAATGATGGGTGTATCTACACGGATTGTATTGGTTCCAATTTGGGCAACTCAAAAATTGTCTGCTAACTGTCTGGCCAACTACGCCGCAGCCGTTCACCCAGATATACGCAGAAAACAGCGCCGTTTGATCGTGCCAAAGTTTTTGCGTGCCGTTCTCAGGATTTAGCAGAGCCGGACATGAGTTAGTATTGTCAAGCTAAGCTGACAGAGTTTTCCTAGTTCTTGACAAACAATGGAAAACAACTTCCATTTTTTGTGAGAAAGGCTACAATCGGGAAGGTCTTTGCAAGATCCGATTCTCCCCGTTTGGTGCTTTAACCCTCTGCTGTTGCATTTGAGGCAGCAGACCGATATCCAAGGTGGCTAAAATTTGCTGTGCAACTCCCATGTCTGACAACCAGAGTGAAAGCAAGGCGAATCAAAAGTTCGACACCTCGAATACAAAAGTTAGAGGGTGCCGTGCCGGAAAACTTGTACGGGTAAAAACTCGAAGTACCGGGTGAAAAAGCCAGTATTTTTGGAAGTGCGATCGATCGCACTTCATGGTTTGCTTCTGGGGGCAAGGTATTGCAGATGATGTGGTAACTCGCTCCGAAAGAAAAAGCCGCTAGCTCAATTTAAGGTCGCGATGTTAAAATCTGCGATCAATTGAATGCGCTGCCTGCTTCAAACCCGAACTCGAACTTTGACTCATAAAAATGGTGCAATTTCGGTAACAGATTCAGCTAGCAGACCGAAAATCCCACTATTTTTTCCTGCGGGAATGTCAATACTGGCTAACTTGTCTAAACTACAAACAGACGACACTATTCCACTGTTATTTATTCTTTAATTCAGGAGCATGAGGAAGACGGCATGATCCAGGCTAACACCGTACTCGAAACCACAATTACATCGGAAATGGAAACAATCGAGTTGCTTCGGAGCGCCGAAAGCGTTCTACCTGAGAGCGAGTTAGAACTTTTTATCGACGAAGAAGACGATCGAGAAGAATTCTTAGACTCTCAATCTGAGGAAGATCCTAAATCTGGCAAAGGCGCCAAAGCCCGCCGTCGGGCACAGGCAAAGAAAAAGCATTATACTGAAGACTCTATTCGTCTTTACCTGCAAGAAATTGGTCGGATTCGACTGCTGCGAGCTGACGAAGAGATTGAACTAGCGCGCAAGATTGCAGATTTGCTGGAATTAGAGCGAGTTCGAGAACAACTGCTCGAAGAGTATAACCGCGAACCCAAAGACAGCGAATGGGCGAATGCTGTAGATATGGCACTTCCTGCATTCCGTCACCGACTCCACGTCGGCCGTCGGGCAAAGGAAAAAATGGTGCAATCTAACCTGCGTTTGGTGGTGTCGATCGCCAAAAAATACATGAATCGCGGTTTGTCTTTCCAAGATTTGATTCAGGAAGGCTCTTTAGGTCTGATCCGGGCCGCTGAAAAATTCGATCACGAAAAAGGCTACAAGTTTTCTACCTACGCAACTTGGTGGATACGTCAAGCCATTACCCGGGCAATTGCCGATCAATCGCGCACTATCCGCCTGCCGGTTCACCTTTACGAAACCATTTCGCGGATCAAGAAAACTACCAAACTTCTGTCTCAGGAAATGGGTCGCAAGCCTACGGAAGAAGAAATTGCTACCCGCATGGAGATGACGATCGAGAAGTTGCGGTTCATTGCTAAGTCCGCACAGTTGCCCATCTCTCTAGAAACTCCGATCGGCAAAGAGGAAGACTCACGTCTAGGAGATTTTATTGAATCAGACGGGGAAACACCAGAAGATCAAGTCTCGAAAAACTTGCTCAGGGAAGACTTGGAAAGCGTTTTGGATACTCTCAGCCCCCGAGAACGGGATGTACTGCGACTGCGTTACGGCTTAGATGACGGACGGATGAAGACCTTGGAGGAAATTGGTCAAATCTTTAACGTCACTCGCGAGCGGATTCGCCAAATCGAGGCTAAAGCCCTGCGAAAGTTGCGCCATCCCAACCGCAACAGCATCTTAAAAGAATATATCCGCTAGAGTAATTTGCTAGCATCACCCAAAAGAGTGATCCGCACTCTTTTTTTTGGGGGGGGATACCCCCCGCCCCGGTTTTAGATATAGCTGTTAATTTTTGGGCAGCTAACTGCCCGGAGCAAGTGGCTATTTGCCGCCCACATCCCGCTGCCAAAATTTAGGGAGTCCGTGACGGAACTCCCAAGCTTTGCAGTGTCACAAAAGTCTTAACTAGAAAATTACATCACGCCCCAAAAGTGAAGCAGGCCTTGACCGGAAACCAATTCGATGATGACAGCGGCAGAGAAACCAATCATTGCCAAACGACCGTTCCAATTTTCGGCTCCTTCGCTGAAGCCCCAATTCCAAGCGTTGCGTTTTTGTTCTTGCATAGTGCGAACTCCTTTCGTTAACTTTTGTAAGGCTTATGTAAATAAATATAACATTTTTTGACAAAAATGCAACTTTGTGAATATGGAGATAGGTCACAACGGTCGATCGACCTTGATAATGCCTAACGAGGAAAAATAGCCAACTCGGTATCGGGGTCGAACAAGTGAATCTTGTCATGGGCGATGGCCAACCAAAGCTCCTCGCCAACTCGGATCGATCGCTCAGGAGGAACCCGCACTTGCATCCGCACCGCCGGAGCATCCGTCAAACAAACCCCCAAATAAGTTTCGTGTCCCAAAGCCTCTACAATTTCCACTTGTACCGAAAGATTTTTCGTAGCCGGAGGGTTAATGCTCAGATGTTCCGGCCGAATGCCCAAAATTAGCCCTCGCCCGTCATATTGTTGTAGACTTTTTGCCCAAATATCGGGTAAAGTAAAGCGAAATTGCGGGTGAGAAATCAACAACGGGGCACTAAATTCCACAGACAAAAAATTCATCGGCGGAGAACCAATAAACTCAGCAACAAACAGATTAGTCGGCTTGTTATAAAGCTCTAGAGGTCGAGCTACTTGCTGAAGCTGGCCTCTATTCATAATAGCAATCCGATCGCCCATAGTCATCGCCTCAGTTTGGTCGTGAGTTACATAAATAGTTGTAGTTCCCAACTGTCGCTGCAACTGCACAATTTGCGATCTAGTTTCCGCCCTCAATTTTGCATCAAGATTCGATAACGGTTCGTCCATCAAAAAAACTTCAGGATTTCGAGCCATCGCCCTACCCAAAGCTACCCGCTGCTTTTGCCCTCCCGAAAGTTGTTTCGGCAAGCGATTTAAAAGAGATTCTATTTGCAATAATTCAGCTACCTCTCGCACTCGTTTTCCTACAGCCTTTTCCCGTTCCGACAAATAGCGCAAACCCGGAGGCAACTTGCGAGTGGCTCCTCCTAAAAAGTCCTCAAACAAAGGATAAATTAGATGATTTTTAAAAGAATTGGAAGCTAAATAATTAATAACCTCTTCTACTTTTTTGCTGATTCCTTCTGCATTCTGGTTTCTGCCTTCTCCTCCTCCTTCTGCCTTCGGCATTAGCTCTTCTTCCATCTTTCGTATTCCGTCTTCCGTCTTCCGTCTTTCCTCTTCCTTCTTCCTTCTTCCTTCTTCTTTCTTCCTTCCTTCTTCTTTCTCCCTTTCCGAGCGGCGCAATCCAAAGGCGAGATTATCGTAAACTGTTAAGTGAGGATAGAGAGCATAATTTTGAAATACCATAGCGATATCTCGGTCTTTAGGAGGCAAATCGTTAAGGAGCCGATCGCCAACCCAAATATTGCCGGCCGTCAAAACTTCCAAGCCGGCGATCGAGCGCAGCAAAGTGCTTTTTCCGCAGCCAGAAGGCCCCACCAGCACCATGAATTCCCCGTCTTCGACCGTCAGGTTAATGCGCCGCAAAACGCTGTTAGACGAAGAGCGATCGGCTAGAGGCGAGACAGTTTCTGCGACGGTGTTTGCTTCTTTTTCCTGTTCTCCTTGGCGGAGCGGAAAACTTTTGTAGATATTTTCTAATACAACTTGCGCCATTAAACAATTTTAGGTTTTAGATGGGGTATGGGGTATGGGGCATGGGGCATTGGTAATTGGGGTATTCAAGGAAGGAGAAAGTTCGGCAACGAGCAGTATACGGGATTTAAATGATTTAACGGATGGATGTTGAATTCAGAAGTCAGAGGTCAGAAATCAGATTAATTCCCAATGCCCAATGCCCAATGCCCAATGACTATTGACTGCTGATAACTTTGATAATTTTTTCACCTGGATTCAGGTCAAAAACTCGATCGCCCGCAGCATCTTTACCCCAAAAAGCTATAGCATCCATAGTCGATCGCAGCACGCGGCCAGAATTAGTAAAAAGTTTGACATCCGTACCCGGAACAGCCTGCAGCAAGCCAACTAAAGCATCTTTAGGCTCTGAGAAACGAAAAGCTTGAGTGCCAATTTCGCCCCGGTTAGTAAGTCTGACAGAACCTGCAGGCATTCGTTTTGCCCAACCCAACTCGGAAAATAGCACCAGACTGTCGTCCGGGTAGAGAGTGATGCAACCCACCAACTGTTCCTGCTTCCGCAACCTGGTTACTTGAGATCCCTGGGCCGCGCGGCCCATTGGCGGCAGTTGTTCGTCATCAATCTCAAACCGGAGGACTCGGCCTCCTGAAGTTGCGATCGCCACTTGCTCCCCGACTTTAGCCAGACTCGCACAGCGCAGCCGATCGTCCTCCTTGAGTTTAACAACAGTAACGCCGCGATTAGTCAAATCAGCAAATTCCTGCATCGCCAAGCGCTTAATTTTGCCTTGCTGAGTCAGAGTTACTAAATCCGCCGCCTCCGAATTTTCCGGCAAAATAAAGTGTGCAACTGTGATTTCCGACAAAGCGCGATCGGCACTGTCTTTAGTAGCACTCGGCGACAACAAACTGACGATCGGCGTTCCCCGGTCTTTGGCGCTACTACTAGGAATATCGGCCACTTTCAGCGGGTAAGCTTTGCCGTTAGGAGTTAAGACGACCAAAGTGCGATCGGTTTTCGTCAGATTTGCCGTCACAATAAAATCTTCATTTTTTTCTAAAGCTGAAACCGATTTTTCGCGACTTTTCGAGCGTGGCTTTTCCCCAGTCGGCAAGCGTCGCACGTACTGCTTGTGGGAAAATTCAACTATAGTTTCCTCTGGCTCTAGAACGGGCAATAAGTTCGGCTGAATCGTTGCCGGCGACAACTGCTTCACCCCAGAATTTTTCTTACCAGAAAATTGTGATTCGGCGTTTGCTGCGCGTGCAGTTCCATTGGCGAATTTAGTGCGGCGGGGGTCAGCGTACTTGCGTTTGAGCGATCGCAATTCCTTCTTTAAAGCCTTCAAAAGTTCGCGTCTGTCGCTCAACAACCGCTGCAATTCTTGAATATTAGCCATCAACTCATCAAACTCAGACTGCAAATTTTGCCTTTCCAAACCAGTCAGCCTACGCATAGGCATCGCCAAAATCGCATCAGCTTGACTTTCGCTCAAATTGAGGCGAACTTGGAAAGTTTGCTTAGCAGTAGAGCCGTCAGGAGAATTTCTGAGAATGTCGATCGCTGTATCGAGATTTGTCAAAGCCAACATTAAGCCTTGGACAATATGACAGCGGCGTTCTGCAGCTTGCAACTCGTAATTGTAGCGGCGGGTAAGAGTCACTTCCCGGAAATCCAGAAATTCCTGCAACAATTGTCTCAGCGTCAACTGTCGCGGTTGACCGTTGACAATTGCCAGCAAAATCGCCCCAAAATTTGTTTGTAGGTCAGTTTGTTGATAAAGACGAGCCAGAACCGCTTCTGGGGTAAATTCCCGCTTGAGTTCAATCACCACTCGAATGCCTTCGCGATCGCTCTCGTCACGCAAATCAGAAATACCGTCGAGGCGACCAGCATTGACCAACTCCGCCACCTTTTCAATCCAAGCCGCCTTATTTACCTGAAACGGAAACTCCGTCACCACGATCGCCGTTTTAGTACGCACTTTGCGATTACCAGGCACTTCTTCCACCCCAGCCACACCCCTGACCGCAATGCTGCCTCGACCCTTAGTGTAGGCGTCAACAATGCCCTCTGTAGCGACGATTTCCCCTCCTGTTGGAAAATCCGGGCCCGGAATCAGTTCTATCAACTTCTCGTCCGATAGTTCCGGGTTTTCAATCAAAGCAATTAAACCGTCTACCACCTCCCCCAAATTGTGCGGGGGGATATTAGTTGCCATCCCCACAGCAATGCCCGTACAGCCGTTGAGTAACAAAAACGGCAACTGAGCAGGCAGCGCAGTCGGTTCCTGCTGCGAACTGTCAAAGTTAGCAGTAAAATCAACAGTTGCATCGCCGACTTGGGTTAGCATAGCTTCGTGGGCGATCGGTGCTAGCCTAGTTTCCGTATAGCGCATAGCAGCCGCCGGATCATTGTCCACCGAACCGAAATTGCCGTGACCCGCCAGTAAAGGATAGCGGCTCGAAAACTCCTGAACCATGCGTACCAGAGCGTCGTAAACCGATTGGTCGCCGTGCGGGTGATATTTTCCCAAAACATCTCCAACTACCCGCGCGCACTTACGGTAAGGTCGGTCTGGCGTCAGACCGAGTTCGTGCATCGCATATAAAATTCGACGGTGAACAGGTTTTAAACCGTCGCGGACATCAGGCAAAGCTCGCCCGACGATCACACTCATGGCATATTCGAGGTACGATTGCTGCATCTCGGCGTGCAGAGGCGTAGAAATTACTTGCCCGGAAAGTAGGTTGAGTTGTTTAGCCATGAGTCCTTGTGTCCGTTAATTCCTGAGTGAAAACAGCCTCTGTCAATAATGCCGAGGTTGCCTGTCTCGATTGAAAAGCGTTTGCCGCAGGCGAACCGAAAGTTCGACCCAACCGCCCTGTTGAAGAATAAAAATAAACTTAACTTGTGAAAGCAGAATCAGAGTTCCGAAGACGGGCAACACTTGCCTCTTACTCTCCACTCTTACCCTAACCTCTATGTTGCCTTCATTTGCGCCTACCTGTCTATTTACCTTCTGCCGTGAGAAGGTTGATTCACAGGAGAACACGGAATGCCAGAAACTCAGAACGTAGTGAGGCTGTAGCTCTTCCTAGGAAAGCATCACGAGGGACTTGAGTCCCCGTCAATCCATGATAGAATTTAATTGTAATTAGGAATAACCATCTACACGAAGAAATATTCTATTCAGGAGAAACCCCAGATTGATCTCGTCTCGGTACAGCCGTAGCGTGGATCAAGCAGCAATGGTAGACGATCGAGCTTACCGTATTTTGGCAAGCGTGATGTACTCCGAAACTATTAAAAAAGAAAAGTAAGCGGAATTGGAATACCTCTGGTACTGGTACTTGTTCTGTCTGATCGTGTAGAGGCGACTGGACTATGAGTGAAGTCCAAGTTTTGGGCTTATTCAACCATAGATCGTGGCCGTGACTCGCTGAGAGTGTCAAAAATACCGATCCGATATTGATGAATTCATCAGTCAAAAGCTCTCCTGGCGATATCTCCTAGTCTGACATCCCATTGATGAACGGAAGCGTCGATATTTTAAGCCGTTTTGATGGGTTAAAACTGAGAATTAGGAATCTCCAACAATCCCCGCCAACTCCCGCTAGATTCGCTACTTCAAATGCTGTGGCGACGGGAGTATGTGAATAAACATGGCTTGATTTTAATGAGGAAGAAGGAAAATAATTATCACACATTCCCGAATCTAATACCAGTTCAAAAAATAATGCAACTGTCGGCCCGTGATCCAAACTGATATCCAGTCAATCAGTTCCCATCTAAAATCTAAAATCTAAAATCTAAAATCTAAAATGGTAGAAGCCGAAGGCTTTACCGAAAGAGAGGATACTATAGTCGAGGACGAACGGGTAGTCAGAAACCGGGTTTTTTCATAGCAATAGTTCGTTATAGCCCGCCGAAACGAGCAAAAACCGCGTTGCGAGGCGTCGTCCATGCGTCTTGGATTGTACTATAAACCTGCTACCTGAGAATCTTGAGACTCTCACCAGTGCCAGGTCTAGTTATAAAAAACAACTAAACTGTCTGTGTGTAGTAGTCTAAATGATGGTACTGGATGCTTCTCGGCATCTGTAAACCCTCTCACAGCTAGTGGCTCAAGGATATACATACGGGTTTTGCAGGGTTCCCGGCTGATGGCGCTAAAAACTCTGCATTTTTGACGGGGAATGTAGTCCCCGTGTCGTGTTCCTCTTTGGACTAAAGTCACAAAGTTTCTATACTTCCCATATTTATTTATGAAAACCGTTCTGATTGTAGAGGACGATTTGGTTAATGCTCGGGTTTTTTCCAAAATTCTGACTAAGCGGGGGGGCTTAGCCGTGAAGCACACGGAAAATGTTGAAGAGGTGATGCAGATTGCTGCCAACGGCGAAGCTGATTTGATTTTAATGGATGTGTCTCTTTCGCGCAGCGTGTACCAGGGCAAATCTGTTGACGGCATTAAGATTACTCAACTGCTCAAAGCTGACCCGCAAACGGCATCGCTGCCGATTATTTTGGTGACTGCTCACGCGATGGCTGGTGATAAAGAAACATTTCTGGATCAAAGCGGTGCCGACGGTTACATCTCTAAACCTGTGGTAGACCATCAAGAGTTTGTTAATCAAATCAAGGCTTTGCTGCCTGATTGAGTGAACTATATATGCAGAAGGAATAAGAAGGAAGAAGGAAAAAGGAAGAAGGAAGAAAGAATTATTTGTTTGAACCAACAAACAATTAAAACTCTAGAATTACAAAGTTTGCTTAAACTCTGAATCTTCCTTCTTCCTTCTTCCTTTCGATGTCCCATCGCACAATGCTATGAGTTCGGACTTGTAATTTGTGAGGAAAAATAGGAGCTTTTTCAACTCATGAAATCGGAGTGTGCGTTGCGACGAGGAACCAACTTATCCTCAGCGAGCGCAACGCTGTTCACTCCTTCATGCAATCTCAAAACTATGATTAGTCTTCGTCCTCATCGAAGTCAAAACCGATATCATCATCGTCAACGTCAGGTCCCAAGGCATCATCGTCAGTCTCAGCGACAAAATCGTCCTCATCAACCTCCACTTCCTCAAAATCCTCATCAGGCTCAAGATCAGACGGGCGTCCGATCTCAAAACCGCTCTCGATCGTATAGGCGCGGCGGGCAGTACGGTCATCAAGTACCACATCCTCCTGTAAATCGTGGATGTCGTCATCAAACACAGCACCATCAAAACCCGCATCCTGGACTCCAGCATCCTCATAGGCATTGAAGCCAGTACCAGCAGGAATCAGGCGACCGATAATCACATTTTCCTTCAGGCCCCGCAGCCAGTCAGACTTACCTTCGATCGCAGCCTCAGTCAACACCCGCGTAGTCTCCTGGAACGAAGCAGCGGAAATAAAGCTATCAGTATTCAGCGAAGCCTTAGTAATCCCCAGCAACACCGGAGTATAATCCGCCGGCGCTCCACCAGTAATTGACATCGCCTCATTCACCTGCTCAACCTGCCGCAATTCTACCAACTCGCCGGGGAGCATAGTAGTATCGCCGCCATCTTCCATCCTGACTTTGTTGGTCATCTGGCGAACGATGACCTCGATGTGCTTATCCGAAATATCCACGCCCTGAGACTGATAAACCGACTGCACCTCATTCACCAAAAACGTCTGCACCTGTTGGAAACTCTCCAAGGCAGCCTCAAAAGTAGACTGCCGCTCCTTGAGCACGTGGAAGAACACCTCCAGAATTTCGTGAGGGTTAGCAGGCCCGTCGGTCAAAGCTTCGGCGACGCCTACGCGCTGTCCGTCGGAAACGATCGGGTTTTGACCAGGCAACAAAGGATACTCCTCAATCCGGCCATCATCCTCAATCACCGCAAGTTCCACAACATCGTCATCCGTAACCACACGAGCTGTGCCCGGCCGCTTGGCTAAAATACAAGCTTCCTTCGGCTTCCGCCCTTCCAGAAGTTCCTCAATCCGTGGCAAACCCTGAATGATATCCCCAGTCTTTGCCCGCTCAAACACCAGAATCACCAAATTGTCACCCCGCTGCACCAAGTCGCCATCGTCTACGTGCAGCACCGCACCGGCCGAAACCCGGTAAGGACGAGCCACCCTGAGCAAGAGTTTCGCCGGTTCCGTCTCCGATGTCGGTACAACCTTCACAACTTGGCCCGACTCTTCCAGAACAACCCCTGGAGCTATTTCGGTACCAGCCACCAGCAGTTGACCCGGACTCACATCCGGCGTACCCGCCACAGAGATCGAAATAGAATCCGCATCTCGCATCACCAACAGTCGGCGCACTGGTTCGCCATGCCCCTCACGGATGCCCCGAACGATACCCGCTTCTTTGCAGAGAATCTCTGTGCGGGCGACTACTGCCCCGGGCGCGATCGACTGCCCATCTTCGACCAAGAGCCGCGTGTGGGTGCTGCCCTGAGTCGGATCTGCAGACACGTCCCGCCGAATCACCAGCGATTCCAAAATGACTAGCTGCAAGCGGAAAGTCTTTGAAACTCGATCGCCCCCATCAGCCACAGCCATCGCCAACTCTTGCGACTCCGTACCGTCTTCAGGTGAACCCCAAGCCGGACCCGAACCGTCCGCCCCAAAAGCCATAGCATCATCCTCATCCGGCAGCAGCTCGATATCCGCCGCCAGTTGCGGAGCTCCCGAACCAATTTCCAAGATAAGCTGAGTCCGCAGCAGTTCCAATCCCTCGACAGACTTGACGCGCTCTCCATCCTTATAAGGAAGTCGCTGCACCGCTTTCAAAGAGATTGACTCATTCAGCGCCGTCTGAGAAGGCACTGGTGGCTTATCCGGCACCGGAAACTCCACCACAGGCCGCAGCAGCAAAGCCGGGCCTTCGGGAGTTTCGATATACTCTGCATAGCCCAACTCTTCGGCAACCAAGCCCGGGAAAATTTCTTGACCGGCGTTGACGATTTGACCTTCCCCAAATGTTAGCGGCGGGCGGTCTACTACATGGAGTGTCCCCGGTTTGATCACAATTTCCCGCAGGATGTCATTTTTCTGAGTGATTTCCACTGCCCCGCTGGTTTGGCAGAAAATATCCTTAACCACCTCAGTACCGGCCTCAACGTACTGGCCATCTTCAACCAGCAGCAGAGAAATATCCTTATTGACCTCGTGGCACTCTTCCGGTATCCAGAGCAGAGTGCCACCTTTAACGACTTCGTAGCCAAGTTTAGCTTTGCCGCGCTTGTGGACTTCCACCCCGCCGTACTTGACAATGCCCCCTGTAGCTGTGCGGTAGCTGTCGTCGAGCAGTTCGGCGACGACTTCCCCGTTAATCACTTTGCTCCCAGGAGCCGTCTTCAGGGAAAACCGCTGCTTAGAAGCTGTTTCGATCGTGTAGTGGTCGCGGCCGCCTGCGCTTTCAGCCCGCACAACAGCTTGGTCGAGCAGGACTTGGGCGGTGATAATTTCGATTTCTCTGGGGTCAGCGATGCGGACTACGCCACCGTGTTCGGAGACGAGTTTAGTTTCGGCAATCACGCTTTCTGCCGGAATGCGATCGCCATTTTTCACTGCCGGTTCGGCGCCGGGGGGCAAGTTGTAGACTTCTCCTGAGAGAATCCAAATCAGCCCGCCTTTGCTGGCTGTGCGGGTTGTGTTCCCTTGGCGGTCGGTTTTTTCTTCGGGCACCAAATCCGCAAATTTGGCTTCTCCGGCTAAGTCGGAAGCCACGTCCGTAGTAACTTTTTCCGTTGTTTTGCGGGCTGCGCGACCGAGGATCGGCACTTCTGCCAAAACTTGACCGGGAATGGCCCGTTGTCCGTCTTTGACCATCAGAGTAGAACCCTGGACGATCGCCAATTCGATTTTCAGTTTTTGATTTTTGGCGCCGGATTTCCCTTCTTCAAAGCCGTCGCCTTCAAATACAAGTTTGCCGTTGTTTTCTGCCACCAGTGCTTCTTCGCCGTGTCTGGTGCGGAAGGAGCGGGTACGCAAGTTCTTGAATTTCACTACGCCGGGGAAGGGTGCGCGTTCTTGTTTGGCGACTTCTCCGGTGAATACGCCACCTGTGTGGAAGGTACGCATGGTGAGCTGGGTTCCCGGTTCCCCGATCGACTGAGCTGCAATAATCCCGATCGCTTCTCCCATGTCCACCATTTTCAAGTGGGCGAGACTCCAGCCGTAGCAGTGCTGACAAACCGATCGGGTTGATTCGCAAGTCAGGGGCGATCGTAAATACACCTCTCCCACCCCAGAATTACCAATTTCCCCCGCCAACTCTTCGGTAATTGGCTGATTTCGGACGGCTTTTTCGCTGCCGTAAGACACGATTTCCCCGGTTTTGGGATGCACCACATCTCTGGCGAACACACGCCCTAGCAGCCTGTCCTTGAGGGGAATCAGCACTGTTGCTCCGTCCGTCATCGGCCGTACTCGAATTCCCCGCTGAGTGCCGCAGTCCACTTCCCGCACAATTACGTCTTGGGATACATCCACCAAACGGCGAGTCAAATAGCCAGAGTCTGCCGTCCGCAACGCTGTATCTACCAAGCCTTTGCGCGCGCCGTAGGAAGAGATGATGTATTCGGTAACGGTGAGTCCTTCCCGGAAGTTGGTTTTAATTGGCAAGTCGATGATTTCGCCTTGGGGGTCAGCCATCAATCCGCGCATTCCGACTAGCTGCCGCACTTGAGAAATGTTTCCCCGGGCGCCGGAGAAGGCCATCATGTAGACCGAGTTTAGGGGGTCTGTGGCTCGGAAGTTTTTGACTACTTCGTCTTTGAGGTCTTCTGATGTGCTGTTCCAGGTATCGATTACTTTTTGGAAGCGTTCGACTTCGGTGATTTCGCCTCTGGTGTATTTTTGTTCGGTGATGCGGATTTCTTCTTCGGCTGCATCTAGGAGCGATCGTTTTGACGGTGGCACCTGCAAATCATCCACGCTAATCGAAACACCCGCCCGTGTCGCAAACCGGAAACCCAAATCCTTGAGTTTATCGGCCATTTGCGCTGTACGGGCCGTTCCGTAGTGCATGAAAGACCAAGAGATTAATTTTTTGAGCTGACCTTTGTCAACAACTCGATTGCGAAAAACAATTTCCTTATTTTCTGTCATTTTTCTGAGTAGTGGTAATTGGTAATTGGTAACTTTTACTGCCGTTCAACTTCGGCTCCACTGAGCGAAGCCGAAGGATTGAGGAACCGCGTAGCCGAAGTATTGGTAATTGGTAATTGGTAATTGATAAGTAGAGCGACGGGAAAAAACAACAAGCATTTTGTAGGGGCTGGTTTAGCGTATAAGGAAGAGAGCTAAGCTAGGAGATGAATGGACTCACCTGCCCTTCCCATAATAAAGTTTATTTGCACCTACCTACTTACTTGGTAATTGGTAACTTTTACTGCCCTTAGACTTCGCTCATTAACCGCGTCGCTGAAGTATTTGTAAGTAGTAATGGGTGAATTTTCCGGTTTCAATCACTATTATTTGTTAGCGATTATTTGTCAGTTATTACCCATTACCTCTTACCCGTTACCTCTTATCCATTACCTCTTTCTAATTGTTAATTACCGATTCGATGGTTTGGTGATAGATAATCCTGCCCGGAGTAGTGCGAATGAATTGATTGATCACCTTGCCGTCTCCGTCTTCCCGAACCCGGCGGAACTTGTATTCTTTCGTCACGATACCGTCGGTAGAGCGTTCCACCTTCAGCGGTTCTCCTTCGGGTTCTGTGTTTTCTATGGCGCCTTGAAACCTCACCCACACATAAGAGTGCAAGTCAACGACTCCTTGTTCGTAAGCTACAACCGCGTCGGTAAGGTTGGAAAAATAGTGACCAGCTCCTTTTTGAGCGTCAGGATTTTCGGCTGTTAAGTAATAGCAACCGAGCACCATATCTTGAGAAGGAGTAACGATCGGTCTTCCGGTTGCCGGCGACATAATGTTGTTAGAAGCCAGCATCAGCAAGCGTGCTTCCGCCTGAGATTCCAGAGACAAAGGCACGTGCACGGCCATTTGGTCGCCGTCAAAGTCAGCGTTAAAAGCCGGACAGACTAGCGGGTGAAGCTGAATTGCCCTCCCGTCAACCAAAATCGGCTCAAAGGCTTGAATCCCCAAACGGTGAAGCGTCGGCGCCCGGTTTAGCATTACCGGGTGTCCTTCAATCACCTCCTGAAGCACGTCCCAAACGCTGGGATCGTTGCGCTGGATCAGTTTTTTGGCAGCTTTGATGTTGTTGACCAATCCTTGGCGGATCAGGCGGTGGATGACGAAAGGCTGGAAAAGTTCGATCGCCATTTCCCTCGGCAAACCGCACTGATGAATTTTCAGTTTCGGCCCCACCACAATCACCGAACGCCCGGAGTAGTCAACCCGTTTACCCAGCAAGTTTTGCCGGAAGCGACCTTGTTTCCCTTCAATGATGTCCGACAGCGACTTCAGCGGGCGGTTGTTTGCCCCCACCACCGTCCGGCCCCGGCGACCGTTGTCAATCAGCGCATCCACAGCTTCTTGCAGCATCCGCTTTTCGTTGCGGATGATAATCTCCGGCGCCAGAATTTCTTGCAGTCTCGCCAAGCGGTTATTGCGGTTGATGACTCTCCGATAGAGGTCGTTGAGGTCACTGGTTGCAAAACGCCCGCCGTCTAACTGCACCATCGGCCGCAAGTCGGGGGGAATCACCGGAATCACATTGAGCACCATCCAATCGGGTTGAGAGCCCGTAGCGATGAAGTTGTCAATTACCCGCAAGCGTTTAATTAACTTTGCCCGTTTTTGACCTTTAGCATTAGCAATATCTTCCCGCAACTTTTCCGCTTCACTTTCTAGCGGAATATTTTGCAGCAAAACTTGCAAAGCTTCAGCACCTATGCCTACTTCTACGCCCGTCAGCGTGGAATCTTCGCTGTAAAGTTCGTCTTCTATTTCCAGCCAAGCATCTTCCGTGAGCAATTGCTTGTATTGCAGCTTTTCTGCATTACCTGCATTAAGGACAACGTAGGCATTGAAATACACGATTTGTTCGACATCTCGCAGCGGCATATCTAATAGAATTGCCATGTAACTCGGGATGCCTTTGAGATACCAAACGTGAGCTACTGGAGCTGCTAATTTGATAAATCCCATCCGGTGACGGCGCACGCGAGATTCTGTGACTTCTACACCGCATCTTTCGCAAACAATACCTCTATGGCGAACTCGTTTGTACTTCCCACAATGACATTCCCAATCTTTTGCCGGCCCAAAAATGCGCTCGCAAAACAAGCCATCCATTTCAGGTTTTAACGTCCGGTAATTTATTGTTTCGGGTTTTGTCACTTCACCGGTAATCTGACCGTTGGGTAAAGTTCTCTCTCCCCACTGTCGAATTCTTTCTGGTGAAGCTAATCCTATCTTGACGTAATCAAAGCGTTGTTCTACCTTAGCCATTTTGACTCCAATTGATTATTTACTGTCGATTAGTGCTGGCAATTTATATTTTTTGTTTGCTTCGTTTTGAACTCAAATCAATATTACTCTCCTCTATAGGTGACGTTTCTTTTAATATCAGAAATGATATTTCTGGATACTCCAAATTCCTGAGCTATTTTAGCAAGGGATTCTCCGGCTTGGATTCGTTCTCGGATCTCAATAGCTTGAGCAAAAGTTAGCTTGCGATCGAGATATCCACCCGTGCGAGGAACTGGAACCTCTTCGCCTGCTTCCTTCCAAGTGACGTGATACTTAATATCGTGTATGGTTTTGCGACCAACACTGTATTTCTGAGCTACATCCTTCACTCTCTCTCCTGCTGCTAGTTTTTGCCGAATTTCTCGCACTTTTTCCCAGTCTAATTTGGCATTGGAAAGGGGATGACTTTTGCCTTGAGTGCGTCCTTTCTTAGAAGCATCTAATGAATTTTGGGAACGAGTACCACCCCACAGGTGTTCTGGATTGATACAACTGGGACGATCGCAGCTATGACAAGCATCTATTGAAGTGGGAATTTCACATCCTAATTTCTCTGCTAAAACAGCACGAGTGACTGATTTCGATTTCCCATTTTTAAAGTACCTGCCATAGCCTTGACCGTCCTTTGAGCCTTGAAAAATGATGCAGCCGTTGTCTTGAATTTCTCCTAAAAAACCTGGCGAAACTGTAGTGAAGTTATCGGGAATATTTGTCTGAAGTATCTTAGTAATAGTTTCATGTTGTACCCCATACTCTTTTGCTAGGTGGTTTTTGACTGTTCCAGATAAATATTTAGTCTGAATTTCCCGTAGTTGTGCGATCGACAATATGCCAATACCGGGAATACTTTTGCGTCTGGGAGTTTTGCGATCGCGCCCAATCATCTGCCCGGTATTCTCAGCAGCAGTACCTACTACCAGATGTGCCGGGTTGATGCAGCTTCGATTGTCGCAGGTATGGCAACCAAAATAACCGGAACCGAGGAACCCTGCTATTTTCGATTCGAGGACTAAACGGTGGACTAATACTGTTTTGCCATCGATCCACTTGCGCGCGTAACCGTTGCCAAACTTGCTCCCTTGCCAATTAATACAGCCCGTCGCCCGGTCAACTTCTCCTTGAATTCCTGGGACAACTGTTACAATATTCATGTTCAGCGTCTCTCCTGTTTAGAGCGTTGATTCGCCTCAGCAGTGGTACGAACACTGCTGAGGCATTTTAATTTGAGATTGCCGATTAAAGATTAAAGAATTCAATGCTGTCAAAAAATCTTTAATCTTTAATCTTTAATGCCTAATCCTCGTCCAGTTCGTCACGAGAAAGGGATTCGTAAGTAGGCCGGGAGGGCGATCGCTTGCCCCCAGCATCTGCCATCAAATCCACCTCAACGTGCTCGCTGCCCTCGTCGGACGTATTCACCTTGTGCACGGCAATATCCAAGCACAAAGACTGCAACTCCCGCATCAGCACCTTGAAAGATTCCGGCGTACCGGGGCGCGGAATAGCTTTGCCTTTGACGATCGCATTCAGCGCTTCATTCCGCCCCTGCATATCGTCCGACTTCACAGTCAGCAACTCTTGCAAAGTATAAGCTGCGCCGAACGCTTCCAGAGCCCAGACTTCCATTTCTCCGAACCGCTGACCCCCCTGCTGCGCTTTGCCGCCCAAAGGCTGCTGCGTTACCAGCGAGTAAGGGCCTGTGCTGCGGGCGTGGATCTTATCGTCTACCAAGTGCACCAGCTTCAGCATATAGGCGATGCCGACTGTGATCGGGCGATCGAACGGTTCCCCAGTTCGGCCATCGTAGACAATAGTCTTGCCGGGGTGCTTTTCGTTAAACACCCAAGGCTTGCCGGTTTTTTCGCGTGCCTCCTGTAGCTTGCCGTGTACGGTTTCGCGAGACTTTTCAGCGCCGTGCATTTCATCAAAAGGCACCATCTTGAACCGCATAGACAGATTTTCGCCGGCCCATCCCAGCAAGCACTCAAAAATCTGACCCACGTTCATCCGCGACGGTACGCCCAAGGGATTGAGCACTATGTCAACGGGAGTCCCGTCGGGCAAATAAGGCATATCCTCCATCGGCAGAATCCGGGACACAATACCCTTATTTCCGTGGCGGCCGGCCATTTTGTCGCCGACTTGAATCTTCCGCTTTTGAGCCACGTAGACGCGGACGACCATGTTGGCGCCGGGGGGCAGTTCGTCGCCCTGTTCGCGGGTAAACACCCGCACGTCCACCACGCGGCCTTTTTCGCCGTTAGGAACTCGCAGGGAATTGTCGCGCACGTCGCGGGCTTTTTCCCCGAAGATTGCCCTCAGCAGTTTTTCTTCCGGCGGTTGGTCGGATTCACCTTTGGGGGTCACTTTGCCCACCAAAATGTCGCTAGCTTCCACCCAAGCACCTTTGCGAATAATCCCCTGTTCGTCTAGCTGGCGCAGCGCGTCTTCACCGACGTTAGGAATTTCGCGAGTGATTTCTTCTGGGCCGAGTTTGGTTTGGCGGGCTTCGATTTCGTATTTTTCAATGTGGATCGAAGTGTAGACATCTTCGTACACCAAACGCTCGCTAATGAGCATCGCGTCTTCGTAGTTGTAGCCTTCCCAAGGCATATAAGCTACGAGGATGTTGTGACCCAGAGCGAGTTCTGCTCCTTCGGTGGAGGAACCGTCGGCGAGCACTTGACCTGCTACGACGCGATCGCCCTCATAAATCAGCGGACGCTGGTTTAAACAAGTATCCTGGTTAGAACGCTGATATTTTTGCAGCTCATGTTCGATGCAGCCAGCATATTTTTGCTTCCAAACCGATGGCTGTTTGACTTTGAGCTCGTCGTATTCCTTAATCAGGAAATGTTCTTCGCTGGAATTCGATTCGGCATCTACAGCCAGGGGTTTGACAATAATCCGGGTAGCGTCGATGTAAATCACCTCGCCGTCGATCCGGGAAACCACAACCATCCCGGAATCTCGCGCCGCCTGAGCTTCCAAGCCCGTACCAACTAGGGGCCGTTCTGGTTTCAGTAGCGGCACAGCTTGCCGCTGCATATTTGAACCCATCAGAGCTCGGTTGGCGTCGTCGTGTTCTAGGAACGGAATCAGCGATGTCGCGACGGAGACGATTTGCACGGGCGAAATCGCCATGTAGTCCACCTGCATCGGAGTGGTGGTAGTAAACTCTTGGCGGTAGCGGACGGCTACGGTTTCGCCCAAGAGGTTGTTGTTTTCGTCGAGGCTGATGTCTCCGGGGGCTACGCGCAAATCGTCTTCTTCGTCGGCTGTCATGTAAACAGGGGCTTTGTCGCGCAGCACCCGTCCTTTTTCTACTGGATAAAAAGGAGTTTCGATGAAGCCGTAGGGGTTGACGCGGGCGTGGGTTGCCAATGAGCCGATCAGACCGGCGTTGGGGCCTTCTGGTGTTTCGATCGGGCAAATCCGGCCGTAGTGGGACGGGTGAATGTCCCGCACTGCAAACCCGGCGCGTTCCCGAGTCAGACCTCCAGGGCCCAAGGCGGAAAGCCGACGTTTGTGAGTCAGTTCTGCCAGAGGGTTGGTTTGATCCATGAACTGCGATAGCTGGGAGGAACCGAAGAATTCCTTGATTGCTGCTACCAGCGGTTTGGGGTTGACCAGAGAAGCGGGGCTGAGGGAGTCGGCATCCGAGACGGTCATTCTTTCGCGGATGATCCGTTCTAAGCGGTTGAGACCGACGCGCACTTGGTTTTGCAGCAGTTCTCCGACACTGCGGACGCGGCGGTTGCCTAAGTGGTCGATGTCGTCGGTGGAGCCGATGTCGAATTCGAGGTTAATTAAGTAGTCGATCGCCGTCAAGATATCTTGGGATGTCAGCACCCGCATCGTATCGGGGACTGTCAAGCGCAATTTTTTGTTGAGTTTGTAGCGACCGACTCGGCCCAAATCGTAGCGTTTGGGGTCGAAAAAGCGCGAGTTTAGGAGCTGTTCGCCGCCCGCCACGGTGGGGGGTTCGCCTGGACGGAGTTTGCGGTAGAGCTCCATCAAAGCTTCTTCTTCGCCGAATTGTCCTTCTTTCTCGATCGTTTTTTGGAAGTATTCCGGGTGGCGGAGTGAGTCGTAGATTTCGCCGTCTGTGAGTCCGAGGGCTTTGAGCAGCACCTGGGCTGAGAGTTTGCGGGTTTTGTCGATTCTGACCCAGACTAAATCGTTTTTGTCTGTTTCAAATTTCAGCCAAGCGCCGCGGTTGGGGATGAGCGAGGCATTATAGGAACGGCGACCGTTTTTGTCGGTTTCTGATTTGTAGTAGACGCCGGGGGAACGCACGATTTGGTTGACAATCACCCGTTCTGCGCCGTTGATAATGAAAGTGCCGCGCTCGGTCATCAATGGCAAGTCGCCGATGAATACTTCTTGTTCTTTGATTTCCCCTGTTTCTTTGTTAATCAGGCGGGTGGGGACGTACATTTGCACCGAGTAGGTGCTGTCCCTGCGCTTGGCTTCGTCCACATCATATTTGGGGCGTTTGAGTTTGAAGTCTTTGCCCATGAAGTGGAGTTCCAGCTTGCCCGTGTAGTCTGTAATCGGGGAGAAGCTGTCGAGTTCTTCGATCAGCCCGGCTTCTAGGAACCAGCGAAAACTTGCCCGCTGGATTTCGATCAAATCGGGCAAGGTGAAGGCGAATTCTGTGTAATCTTTAGTGGTCATGGGGGTCCTTTTTCCGCAGTGGCTCTAGCTTTTTACATGGCGCCAAGGCTGGGCTTTTTTACCTTGTTGCGTTTTTTTGATTGATTGTGTGAGAGAATTTATATGATGTTTTCGATCGCCTGCCAACTACTGCAACGGTTATTTTTGCGGGTGGCTCGCAGTATTTTTGTGCGGATTTTGGTTTCGATCGAGATGCTTTTAGCTTCGATATCGGGGTGTCCCAGGGTAAGTTCCCTACACTTTTGACTCCTAAAATTGACTTGACAGCTATTGCCAAATTGCTGAGGTTCCAAGTTTCTTCTGATGTGTAAGTTTGAGGTATTGCGTGAAGTTTTTGGCGATCCCGAAGGTTAGCGTACTCGCTTTGTGTTGGCCGCAACCGGGCGACATCGCAGTCGCGGATACTAAGCCAACGCCCGATCGGTCGGTTCTTTTTATTATAGGACGCAAATCCGATCGCAGCAGGCAACGCCAAAAGAATCTCAAATAAAGGATGAATCCGGTTTTTCGGGCAGGATATAAATGGGATTGTCCCTATCGCTTGCCCCTAAATCGACCTGTTTTCCTCGTTTCTCTATTCTGAATCAGCTAAACTGAAAAGCCGAATAGCTGACAGGCATTTTCGGTTGTCTGCTGGGACAAAGTTAATAGAGAAACTCCTCTCAATTTAGCAACTTGCTCGGCTACGTAGTAGACATAGGCTGGTTCGTTGCGTTTTCCCCGCTGGGGTACGGGGGCGAGAAA
The DNA here is from genome assembly GCF_036702135.1 of Microcoleus sp. LAD1_D3. Lineage (NCBI taxonomy): Bacteria > Bacillati > Cyanobacteriota > Cyanophyceae > Oscillatoriales > Microcoleaceae > Microcoleus > Microcoleus sp. LAD1_D3. Next base: position 40,260 of record NZ_JAUBSB010000001.1, read on the forward strand.
AGGGCAATCTGTCTCGACTAGGATGCGATCGCTATTTACCATACAAGCTGATTCTTGTATTTGCAAGGCTTTTTTAAAGGTGACTGTTCCGCTAAAACTGATGTAGAAACCTAGGTCTAAAAACCACTGGGTTTCTTCGGGTGTGCCTCCCCAGCAGTGCATAACCCCGCGCACTGGCCCGCGTGTTTGCCAAAAGTTCCTCAGCATTTCGGCCATTGGGGCGGCGGCGTCGCGACAGTGGATAATGACTGGTTTGTCAAGTTCCTGGGCGATTGCAAGCTGTGCCTCAAACACTTTAAACTGGTGTTCTCGATCGTCAGCTTTATAAAAGTCCAGTCCGGTTTCGCCGATCGCCACTACCCTAGAGTCGGAATTCGCTAATTCCCTAATCTGGCTGGCAGTCTCGTCTTTCCACTTGTCGGCATCTAAGGGGTGGAGTCCCACTGCAAACGAGACTTCTGCAAACTGATTGGCGATTGCTTGAATGCCGGCAAACTCTTCTGGCTCTACACAAGAATGAACCAGCCGAACTACACCAGCTTCGCGCCAGCGTTCTCGAATGGCTTCTAACTCAGATTTGTAGGTCTCAAAGTTGATATGAACGTGAGTGTCGATGAGCTGCATGGGGGAAGCAGATTAGAGGTGATACGGGAGAGTCCTAGTGGGATAGGGCGAGGGGGGAGTGAGAGAGTCTGGGAGTGGGAGTGGCAGAGAGTGTGTGGGAAAAATCTTCCGTCTTCTTTTTTCCTGCTTCACGCTTGACTGCTTCACGCTTGACTGCTTCCCTCAACATCCATCCCTTAAATCTTGTAAACTGCTTCGTTGCCGAACTTCCTTCTTCCTTAAGATGCTACCGATACTTCGTGCGGCTTGAGGGTTCTTGCCAAGCGGGACTTTTTGCGAGCGCCGTTGTTGCGGTGGATTACACCTTTTTTGACAGCTTTGTCAATTTTGCTGTAGGCCTCAGACATTCGCTGCTGGACTTCTTGCATTAATTCCGGGCTCGGAGCTGCGGCGTACTTGTCTACGGCAGCGAAATACTTCTTCATCAAAGTTTTGACCGCTGACTTGTAAGATTTGTTGTACAAGCGGTTACGTTCGGCGATTTTGACTCGTTTGACGGCGGACTTAATATTTGCCATAGTTCAGTTGCTGGAAGTAGGTATTCATTGATACACCCTAGTCTCAAGACAGTCTCAAGACACGGGGATTTTGAAGGACAACCTTTTCGGGATCGATCCGCAAAAAGCTTGATTTTTAATGGCGGAGTGAGACAGCCACTTTCCATTCGCTCAGATTGAGCTGAGTCTGTGGCTACTTTTTGGCGACGCCCGCGCAATAATTTTTTATTGACTCATTTAACTGCCTGTTTTTTACCCCTGACAATACCCAAAGGTATGACACGGGTGTTACGCAGGCGTTTTGCGGTGTTTCCACCGTCACGAGTTAAAGTCACGGTTTCTTGCGCGCAATTTTCAAGTATACAATAATTTGGCGTTTTTTTATAAAAAAATTATCAGGTGTTGGAAAAACTAATATAGCATCTATTCTGCTTAAAATCCAATTCTCTGAAAAATCCAAGTTAAGCTATAACAAAGAATACGGGTGATTTGGGCTTCGGTAAGAAGCACTTACCGAAGGTAGAAGGTAAAAAGCTGAAGGTAGAAGGTAGAAGACAGCACGGATCTGAAGGTAGAAGGTAGAAGGCAGAATCAAAATTCTTCCGCTCGAACACTCTCCCTCTCGGATATTATCGGGGTAGGACACTCTCCCCCTCTGCGTTCCAACCCTCTTCCTCCGCACCTGGTTCTCTGGCGGGCAATTCAAGAGAGAAGGTTGTGACTTGTCCTCAGTGTTGCAAAATCCTCGATCGAGATTTAAACGCTGCACTGAAGCCTTGGAAAATGCCGCGACTCTCGCGGTTTAAGCTTGTGGACTGGTGGTGGCCTACTTCTCTAGGAAAACTCCACAAAAATCCCCAATTGTCAAGCAAATGTTAGTGAAGTTATAGACGGCATTCCTAATCTCCATGCTGCGAATCATTACTCAGTGGGTTGAGGCACAAGCTGAACTGCGACGGATCTGCGATCGCACCCATGACGAACTTGTCGTTCACAAAGAAGCCACCGTGCGGGAGGTGCTGCAAGCTGTAAGGCGCAGAGGCGATCAGGCTGTGCTGCACTACACTGCTGAATTTGACCGCATGACCCTAAATGTGGAAGATTTACGGGTCAGCGGCGCCGAATTGGATGCTGCTTACCAGCAGGTGTCGAAAGAATTATTAAATGCCATCCGGCTGGCTTGCAAACAGGTAGAGGCGTTTCACCGACAGCGCGTACCCAAGTCTTGGGTGCAGTTTGGTGATGACGAGATTGTTTTGGGCAAGCGCTACACACCGGTCGATCGAGCGGGAATTTACATTCCTGGCGGTCAGGCGTCCTATCCGAGCTCGGTGATCATGAATGCGGTTCCTGCGAAGGTCGCCAAGGTGCCGAGACTGGTGATGTGTACTCCCCCCGGACAGGAGAAGAAAATGAATCCTGCGGTGCTGGTAGCGGCTCAGGAAGCGGGAGTTGATGAGATTTATCGGGTAGGCGGAGCGCAGGCGATCGCAGCTTTAGCCTACGGTACGGAAACAATTCCGAAGGTGGATTTAATTACTGGGCCGGGGAATATTTACGTCACCCTGGCTAAAAAACTGGTTTACGGGACTGTGGGGATCGATTCTCTGGCTGGCCCGTCGGAAGTGTTGATTATTGCGGATGGTTCGGCGAATCCTGTACACGTGGCTGCGGATATGTTGGCTCAAGCTGAGCACGATTCGATGGCGTCGGCAATTTTGCTGACGGCGGATTCGGTGCTGGCTAGGAAGGTGGTGGCTGAGGTAGACAGACAGTTGGCCAATCACCCGCGCCGAACTTTAACAGAAAAGGCGATCGCCAACTATGGTTTAGTCGTAGTAGTTGACTCGCTCAAAGCGGCGGCGGAACTCTCTAATGAGTTTGCGCCCGAACACTTGGAATTGCAAGTTGCAGATCCTTGGGCTTTGCTCGACCAAATTCGCCACGCTGGGGCGATTTTCTTGGGCTGCTCGACGCCGGAAGCTGTGGGTGATTATTTGGCGGGCCCGAATCATACTTTGCCGACTTCAGGGGCTCCGCGCTATGCGTCGCCGCTGGGTGTCGAAACTTTTATGAAGCATTCGAGTTTGATTCAATATTCGCCTGCTGCACTTAAGAAGGTGGGTAAAGCGATTAATGTTTTAGCCGAAGCAGAGGGGCTTCCTTCTCACGCTGATTCGGTGCGGCTGCGGACTGAAAATGAGGGAAAGGATAAATTTTAGAGGGTAGATTTAAGCAGATGATCGGCAAAATACATAGGTAGTCAAAAGTGAGTGAAATGCAATGAAAGGAAGCAATTCTCTTGCGATTATGGTAGCTTTACATTCTGTGACAAGCGGCCCAGTTTATTTGCACCTACCTACTTACCAACTCCGGGCTTAAGAAAGCCGGTTTCTTTAAGTATCTTGCTTAAATGACGCAATTATGTTAAGAAACCGGGTTTCTGGGTAGGTAATAATGATGTTGGTGGGAAGCGCGAAATTGTGGACAGTAGGCGACAATCAACGAAAAATTTAAAGTCTAAATATCTGAAATTTAAAGGTGCATGGTATTGAATACTGTTTTGGTAGCGATCGACAATTCACAGCTTGCAGAACGGGTTTTGCAAGCTGTGGGGCAATTTCGCCTAGAACCGACGGCAAAGGTGATTCTAGTTCATGTTGTGAGTTCTGGTACGTCGGATTTTGACGCGGTTGTCGATCGACCTCACGCTCAGGGAGATGAGATTGCTTACCGAGAGGTGGAAAAGTTACTGCAATCTTATCAGGAAAAGTTGCCTTGCCAGAGCGAGTTGGAGATTGTTTCGGGGGAACCGGCAGCAGAAATTTTGCGTTTGGCTAATATTTATAAGGCCGATTTAATTGCGATCGGATGTCGCGGTTTGACTGGTGTAAAGCGAATTTTGGAGGGTTCGGTGAGTGCTGAGGTTGTCGCTGAGGCTCCTTGTTCGGTGTTGGTGGTGCGCGCCAGATGAGCGGGGAAACCGCATAACCGCGGCAAGGGGTAGAGTAGATATTAACCCAATTGCTGCAATCCCTTACTGTGCAAGTTCTCCTCGATGTGCTGCATTTCCTTCATATCCTCACCCGCCACTATCCCGTACATTTCCGTGTAGATTTTTCCGTATTTAACCTTCTCTAAAGCTGACAAGATTATCAAGTCCTTGCGATCGAGTTCGGGTTTCAGGGTGACAAGAATCGATTCCAAAGTCCCATCCATTCGGCAGTTACTGGAATATTTAGCCACCTCCTTTCCCAGCCCCAGTAAAGTATGGCGCTGCACACAAAGCGGAGTGGAGCCATTAACTCGGAAATTGGCATCAATGGCATACAGTTGTCCCTCAGAGTCTTCCAGCACGTCAAAGCCAATAACGCCGAAATAACCCTGTTGGTGAGCATATTTACCAATAGCCGCAATCATCTCAAAAAACCTACTCATGTCGGTTTCGCGGTAGTGAATCAGTCCCCCTAAATAGCTGCCCTCTGGGGTGACAAGTTGACTGGTAGTGCCGATAAGCGTGATATTTCCCGTTTTGCTTACATAGAACTGCACGCAGTAGTTCTGCACTTCATTCTTGACGAATTCCGAGACAATAATCGTATCCAGCAACTTAATATCGAGATATTTCCTCACTTCCTGCAAGCAGTAGTTCAGATCGCTGGCGCTTTTGATAATATAAGTGCCTTCTCCAGAGAGCCCGTGGGATGCTTTAATCAAGTAGGGGAATTGCTCTGGTAATTGAATGCTTTCGAGATTGACTTCGTGCAGATTGTAGGTTTCGTATTTCGGGCATTGCACGCCTAATTCTGCTAGCGTTGCTTTGCTGAGCAAGTGGTAGTGGATGTCGGGATGGACGGCGTGTTTTTCGGGCTTGAGATTGTCGAAGGGAAATAGAGTCAGGAGTTTGTCAAAGCGATCGCTTACGCTGAGATCTTCGAGATAACTTGAGCAGTCTATCATCTCCATACTGCTGTAGCTGAAGCCAAAATACTCCCGCCAATAGTCCATCAGCGAGTTCGGCGGCTGATTAATCACAATCCCTGGGATGGCATCACCTAACACAGCCAGATTTTTCCACGGTTCCTTCTGACCAATCTTGTCGAAAGAAGTTTTGGTGGCTTCACTGCTGCCATCTTGAATAAAGTATTTTTTCCTGTTGGGGTAAGCAGCCCAACTCGCAGTTGCAGGATAATTTAGGATAAACGCATAACGTGCATCTGTGATGTCTGGAGCAAACAAATCGGAAAGAGAATTACCCTGAAAGTAAGGAAAGTCGTATGTTGAGTTCATCAGAAACCTTCAAGTCGAGTTTGAATTCAATTGTTTTCCCGGCAAGTAAGTAGCTCGACATAATAATTAAACGTAGGGCGGGCATTGCCCGCCCTACAAATTGAAAGAGTGTTTATTGATGTCCAGCTACTTAATACCTAGGAAATAAGATATTAGTTGCGAAATTGTCACTCTCTCCAACTAGAGAGAATGCAGCCTCAATAACTTCAATGATGGACGAGTTGTTTTTTCTTAGTGAACACAGCCACCTTGTCCATTTCTGAGGTTCTATAAGCACAAGCCATGTCGGTTGAGTTATGCGCCCAGCCAACCCGCCCTTGAGGGTCTATGAGGATGCACCCAGCTTCTCCTGCCACCTTAGAGGCCAGAGTCTCAATTGCCATCTTCGCTGCTTCGTCTGGGTGCTTGCCGGACGCTAGAAAGTCGATCGCCGTCTTAGCCAGAACTACTGGTATAATCGACTCGCCATCGCCTGTGGTCGAGCAACCGCCTTGTTGACTGTCAGCAAACAAGCCTGAGCCAATAATGGCGCTGTCGCCGACGCGACCAGCGGGCTTATTCATAGTGCCCCCAGTTGAGGTACCGGCAACTAAGGTGCCACTACTATCCAAAGCTACACAACCAACGGTATTGGGGCGGTCAATAACTTCTTTTTCCTCCTCCCACTCTTCCTGTTGCTCGTCAGCGATTAAGTCTTCTTTTGCAGACATTTCGGCTCCATTTTCTGCTGCAAAATGTTCGGCGTGATCCGCTACTAAGAACATGGGTTTTTTATCCATAATCTTTCGGGCCACTGAGATGGGATGGCGCACGCCTTGAACATTGGCGAGCGCTCCCCAAGCTAATAAACCGCCTTCCATCATCGCTGCGTCTAGCTCTACCTCTCCCTGGTTGTTGAGAACCGCTCCAAAGCCTGCGTTAAATGTCTGGTCAGCTTCCAGAACCCGGATAGCTGCCTCAACAGCTTCTGCTGCTGTACCCCCCCTTGTCAGCACTGCCCAACCAGCTTCTGCTGCTGCGGTACAGCCTGCATTGTTGGCTGCAACCTTCTCTTCTGTGATGGTTTTTGCTCCACCGTGAACAATAATACTCAGTACCATAAATTTCCTTTTTTTCTCTTAAGCTCTACTTAAAAATCCCTTATATTAATCAATTTTTAAGTAGTTTTTTCTCCCTCATAGTTTTATAGATTAGCTGTGTTTAATTTGGGGTTCTTCTATCTTCAGAGATAATTATTTTTGTCGAGCTTGGTGTTCCTTCAGACCTAGCTATTTACAAATTATTAATAGACATATGACCAAAGTTATGTCAATAGTGTGAGGCAATTTGGCTTCGAGTTAGTTAGGAAAATTGAAAGATTTAGGGAGTAAAGATGAGGTAAAATTTAAGGCGATGCACTACACATTAACAGGCAAAATGGGTAAACGTGAAGAAGGAGACTTTGAGAGACAATAAGTGCGATCGCGCTTCACACCACTCTGAGCCTTTCTGCTTACCCGCCAAAAACCCTCGCAGCGGCAACAAACTAGCCGTTTGACTCAAATTCAGCCGTAGCAGCGGCACTCCCGTGCGATCGCTAATTCGGCGGTACTGTTATTGCTGTGCGAAAATCGCTACTTTTACTGTTAACAAAAGTTGCAATATTTTTTATTTAAACCGCACGTAAAGGCAGATAAACGCATATGCAAATTACAAATTACCATTAATTCATTTAGGTTACTTTCCTGAAAGTAAGGTTGATTCTTGGTTCAGTAACTTTGGCTGCTTTCGGGATTTGGTGTTGCCAAAAATGCTGGGTTACTCCTTTCATCAGCAGGAAGCTTCCAGGAGTTAATTGAATTTCTACTTTCCTTTCTTTTTGATATTTGTGCCTGAGCATAAAACGACGAGTAGCCCCAAAACTTACAGAACCGATCGCTGGGTTTTCACCAAGTTCTGATTCATCATCACTGTGCCAAGCTACACTATCTTTGCCGTCGCGATATAGATTAAGCAACACGCTGTTAAACAATGTACCTGCTATTGCTTCTATTTTAGATTTGATGGTTATGAGTGTAGGTGTCCATAGATTAGGCTCCATTTTTATTTGGGAGTAAGTGTAAGATTTACCTGCATCTCCGTACCATGCGCTAAGTCGCGGTATAGCGACTTGCTTGCCAAAAAGCAGAGCCGCCTCTTGCTTCCAATTAATAGTGCCGTACAATTCCGCAAATATCTGGTTGCTCTCATTGTTATTGAAGAAGTCGCGGTACATGATTATTTCGGCATCAGGCAGAGATAATTGCTGACCATGCTTCTGGCTTTCTGCTTTTGGCTCTTCCCACAATGAAAGTTGAGTATACATAAATCTGCTCGATGATTACCTTTTACTGAAATTTATAAATATACAGTTGTTGACACAAACACTGCCCAGCTTTACCATTAATCATGTAAAGCTAATTTTAGCATTTTAACAAGACAAGGATAATTACTTTTTGTAACCTACATAAATTTTCATGTATTCACCAACAAAATCCTGAATCGTGATTTAAAATGAGACTGCTGTCAAGTAGCTATGTACTATGAATTGCTTTCAAATAATTAAATCTGTTCTTGATGAAGCTTATGTCCAAATTCCAGGAGATGAAGCTGAAAAGGATGAGGTAATTAATGACGCACTAGAATACCTGCGACGAGAATATTCTCAACTATCGCAGGAATGTAACATAGATTATAGCGAGCCGAGGTTGACGGGGTTGTCACCCCGTCAAATGAAAATGATCTCCGCCTCTAACAATGTAGCGATCGAGTTTGGGACTGTTCCAATTAATCTAAATTGTGTAGCCGGTCTTTAATTTTTGTGCGATTTCTTAAAGTAGACTGACAGCGTTCCCAATAAATTTTAGCCACGCGATCGCCCTGATTCTGACGCCAACACTCGGCAAACAGCCGCCCCGCCTCAGCTAACTTCCTTTCCGAGTAAATTTCCAAAGCTTCGGCAAACAATTGCAGCGTAGCTAACTTGCCCTCTTTAATGTCTGGCGTGTCGGCCTCAAACACTTCATCCAGGTCACATAGCTGCCATGCCATCAATCATAGCTGACTGAATAATTTTATAAGCCTCTACCCAAGCTTTCTCAGTTGCAGGTGTCCACTCTAAACCCATCTGCGCCTTCAGGGCTTGAATGAGTGCATTGGCCACAACAGGATAATGTTCTACTGAAACGCCATATTTGGCATGAGTTGCACCTAATCCTTTAGCCAAAACATTAATTAACTTAGGTTTCCGTAAATTTTCAATAATTATTTCTAAGCTTTGCCAAAGCTTTTCTTTTTGGTGTGCCATTTTTGTATTCATGAAAAGACTTTTAATCTGAGAAGAATCCTTAAAAAGGATTTCATAAAAATTACTGACAAATTCATCAGAGTGAGGTTTAATTAATGCTAAAATTCTCTCTAATAGATCGATGTTTAAAGTGATAGTTTTTTGCTCACACCAGTCCAAATAAATTTGGGCAACTTGATCCGAAGGGCAGAAGCTTAAACATTGAACAAAAAATTCTGTAGCTTCGATAAATTTTTGTTGGCGGTATAAGCTCACACCTCGATCAAATAAGTTTTTTGTTGCTAATTTACCTCGCTTTGTTTCAGGAATATCTGCCTCAAAAACTTCATAAATAGTAGATAAGTTTACTTTTCCCTTAACACTAACTTGAGCAATCATCCGCATAGCATAGTTGCTAGGATTAGCTAACTTATTAAAAGTTTGCTGTGTAATCAGTAAAGCAACACCATAATTTTTTGTTAATCCTTCCACACGAGAAGCTAAATTCACCGCATCACTAATTACCGTCGTATCCATGCGATTTTGCCCGCCCACCGTGCCTAACATTAAATTCCCCGTATTAATGCCAATGCCAATCTTAATCGGGGCATAACCAGAATTAACCCGCTCTTGATTGTATACTTGAAGTTGATGCAGCATGGCAAGACTGGCATTTACTGCATTATCAGCATTACCGCTAAATAGGGCCATAATCGCATCACCAATATATTTATCAATAAAGCCATGATTTTCAATAATCGCTGATTCCATCCGAGATAAATAAGCATTAATAAACTGAAAATTGTCCTCCGGCGTCATACTTTCGGAAAGCGTAGTGAAGTCGCGAATATCAGAAAATAGCACCGACATTTCTAACTGCACTTGGTCGCCCAATTCGACATCGACAATGCTTGGTTTCTCTAAAAAATGGAGGAACTGATTGGGGACGAAGCGCTCGTAAGCTTTGTTGAGTAGAAAGAGTTCAGCGGTAAATCTGATGCGCTCTGTTTCGGCTTTTTTACGCTCCGTGATATCTTGAAAGGCTACAATTGCATAAGAAATGTTGTCCTTTTCATCATAGATGGGAGTACCCCAAGCCTCGATCGGAATAATCTTGTTGCCTTGGTGAATTTCCATATCATCTACAGTGGCACTTTCGCCACTCAACGCCCGCGTAGTGGGCAATTGTGCAGAGGGATATTCTTGCTCTGTTCCCGCTTGATAGATTTGATAAACCTCGGGTATTTGCTCGCTGGTGACTTCAGGAATAACTCCTTTACCGAATAATTGGATCGCAGCGCGATTACTATAGTAAGGTTTGCCAGAAGCATCCAGCACTGAGACACCTACTGGAATTGCTTCTAAAAATTGAGCGAGTCTGTTCTCACTTTCGCGGACTTCTGTATAAAGCTTAGAATTTTGAATCGAGATAGCCGCCTGTCCCGATAACACTTTTAATAATTCCACTCTTTCTGGCGTAAAAGCTCCGGCTGTCAGATTGTTTTCTAGATAAACTATACTGACGGTTTGAGATTGGTTAATTAGCGGCACACATAAAATAGATTTAGGCTGATGCTTTTGGATGTAGGAGTCGTTGGTAAATTGTCCATCTCGAACCGCATCATCTAGTACCACGGTATCTTGAGTGCGGGCGACATAATTAACAATTGCGGAGGAAAGTTCTTGACAATCTTCAACGCGGATTGACTGCAACACGGTGACTTGTTGGGAATTTATGGTCCCTTCAGCTTCAATGAACAGTTGTCCCTGGCTTGATAAAATGAGATAGCCTCGTTGGGCGCCTGCATTTTCCATCAAAATTTTCATCAAGCTAGACAGTAGCTTATCTAGCATTATTTCACCGGAAATCGCCTGAGAAGCTTTCATTACTGTGCTGATATCTAAGTGATTTACCAAACCCGTAGTCGTCACGGTTGCGGTAGTTTTAGTGTTTTTTCTTCCGGCTTGAATAGGTTTTAATAAGTGGAGGTATCGCGTTTCTAAATCTTTTACCTTAGCAGTGGCTCCCCATTGGATATAACAATAATACGCCTCAATCATGTAGAGTTGGGCAAATTTTTCTTTATCCCATTCTAGGTAAAATTTGGCGGCGAGTTCGTTGGCAAGGGCTTCTTCGTTGAGAAATTGATTTTCTTTAGCGAGGGAGATGGCGCGATCGTACATTTCAATCGCCTCGGCTTTATTGCCCAAAACCCGATGTTTTTCGGCCTCAACCAAATACCATTTATGCAGATGATTCATCGGAGCATTTTGGGCCCACTGTTGCAGAGTGGTTTGATGGGCTTCCATCAGGGCCAAAATTTCACCTTGCTCGGTTTCTGGCTGTGTGGGGAAGAGTGCCAAGTGCGTCAGAGCTGCATAAAAATGGAAAGCGGGAACAAAAACCAATCCCGATAATGCCATCAAATACGGCTTGACTTGGCAAATATGGTTTAAGGCAGCCGGATAATTGCCCCATGAATAGGCAAGCAGCAGTTTATAAATGTAGACAGCAGCGATCGCACTGAGTTGATTATCCTGATGGTGCTTAGGAATCATCACTGTTTCATCGTAGGCAGAGCCGATTAAGCAATCCGACAGAATACGGGCTTCCCTCAAGTTCCACACCATCTGCTGCTTCATATCCAAAGAATCCTGAGCAAAATATTGCTTCACCTGAGCCAAGGCAGCACTGTAACTTACTATTTCCGTTTCCCAAGTGTCTAGCTCTACGCCACCAAAAAAGTTTGCATCAAAGTAAATACTTATGCTGCAGCCAGCGTCTATAAAGTGGCCTGTTTCCATGCCAGCCGTATAGCCATCTTTCAGCGTCGGTATCGTTGCCCTTAGAGATTCTTGGTGATGCTGAATAAAAGCCCCAAACAGAACCAGTATTAAAGGCTTGAATTCCCGCGCCTTGAACCGATCCAGCAATGAGAGTGCCAATTGCCCAAAGGCATAGCCTGTTTCTACCTCTCCCAAAAAACCACACAATGCCATCCCATGAATTGCATACCCCACGCTTGATGCGGGTGCATTCCCAAAGGAGAGCGATAAACTCACCATCGTCGAGCTAAGCAGAGGCAGCAAACCGGGCATTCCCAGGAAAATCGATCCAGGTAACATTCCTAACAGTTGCATGGTTGCCTGACTCTGGAGATTGTTCATCGCTGGTAGATCGACCAATTCCTCAATTCTTCGGCTCTGAAGTTGGCGGGCAAAAGTTTGTAGCGCTTTGCCAATCAAGGCTTCGTCAGGTTCGGTGGGGAGTTCAACCCCCAGTTGTAAGAGTGCATTTCTGCCCACGGCGATGGCTTCTACCATCTTCCACTGGGCTGTCTGGGCAGCGATTGAAATTTCGTAAATTTTAATTTTGTCTAAAATCGTCTTAGCTTCTTGCAACACCAGTCCAGCTATCTGTTCCATACCATCAAAGTCACCATTCAAATAGGCAATTTCAGCAGCAGCAACATAAAGATTTAGTGTCAATTCATATTGAGTTTGCCAGCAGTTGACTGTCAGTAGCTCAATTCCCGTTTGTAGATAGATATTTGCCGCAGCGTAGGCGGTAGAATTTCTAGCCTTACGTCCAGCTTCTAAGTTGAGTTGGGCTAAGGCGGAGCGTTCACTTAATTGATTGAGTAACTCAATTCCTTGATTCAAATGCCCCACAATATCAAAGATTTTTTCTTCTGTTTCTATCTCGGAAGAGCTTTGTAGCAGTAACTGTCCTATTTTCAGATGAGTGGCTTGTTTTTTGTCTTCGGGAATCAAGGAATAAGCCGCCTGCTGGACGCGATCGTGCAGGAACTTATAAGTGGGATTAGCCACAGACTGATTTGGGGATTGAGCATCGGCTTGAATGAAGTTATAGCCTTCGGAAATCACTAAAATGAGTCCTTCTTGCAAGGCTTTCCACAGCGCTGATTCTGTTTGTTCTGGTAATTCTTCGCTGACTATTGCCAATGTCTCTAAATCAAACTGCGCCCCAATGCAAGCCGCCAGTTTGAGAATATTCTGAGTTTCGGCAGGCAACTTCTGCAATTGCACCGCCATAAACTCCACCACCTCCGAGGCATAAGTAAGTCTAGCTTGAGCAATATCGTATTGCCACCCCCCTTTACTTCCCCCCTTAGTAAGGGGGGACTGAGGGTGGTTAAAGATAATTTGACCATCTTCATACAATGCCTTAAGGAATTGAGTAGAGAAAAAGGGATTACCTTTAGTTTTTTCATAAACCAATTCTGTCAAGGGCCCGGCTAAGGATAAATCGCAAATCAGCGTATCTGCCACTAACTGATTAATATCTGCTAAACTCAACAGTTGCAAAGTAATCGTATTCACCACTGCCCCAGACTTAACAATCTCATCCACCGTCAGCATAAATGGATGAGCAGCGGACACCTCATTATCTCGATAAGCACCCAATACTAACAGATGCCCCGTATCCTCCATCAATACTTGTAGCAACTTCAGAGATGCCGAGTCTACCCACTGCAAATCGTCCAAAAATATCACTAAGGGATGTTCGGCTTGGGTGAATACTTGCACAAACTTTTGCATCAGCAGATTGAAGCGATTTTGGGCCGCACTCCCTGATAGTTCTAGCGCAGGACTTTGAGCGCCAATGATGCGTTCTAACTCAGGAATCACCTCAATCAGCACTTGCCCGCTCTCGCCTACTGCTGTTAGAATCAGGGTTTTCCATGTTTGTAATTGAGCATCGGATTCTGATAATAATTGCCCCATCAATTCCCGAAATGCTTGCACAAATGCACTGAAGGGAATATTACGCTGGAATTGGTCGTATTTGCCTTTAATAAAATAGCCCCTCTGTCTGGCGATCGGCTTATGTACTTCTTTCACTACGGCGGTTTTCCCAATCCCAGATAAGCCAGCTACCAGCATCATTTCGGCGCTACCGATACTGACTCGCTCAAAGGCTGCTAATAGATTAGAAACTGAAGTTTCTCGGCCGTATAGTTTTTCGGGAATCAGAAAACGGTCGGTAATATCCCGCGTTCCCAAGTCAAATTCTTCTATGCTATCCGTCTCTTGTAATTGAACTAGACACATTTCTAGATCGTGCTTTAGCCCCCCGGCTGTTTGATAGCGGTTTTCGGCATTTTTCGCTATCAGTTTACTGACAATTTGCGAGAGAATTAGGGGAATTGTGGGATCGATTTCGTGCGGAGGAACTGGCTGTCTGGCAATGTGGCAGTGAACCAACTCTAAAGCATCTTCGGTCTCAAAAGGCAGTTTTCCTGTCAGCAATTCGTAAAAGGTAACACCGAGGGAGTAAAAATCAGCACGGTAATCGAGAGAGCGATTCATTCTCCCCGTTTGTTCGGGTGAAATATAGGCTAATGTGCCTTCTAAAATATTCGGGTTTTTTAGGGTTGGCGTTTCTCGCGTTAGCTGAGTGGAAATACCAAAATCAATAATTTTTAATTGTTTCGTTTCCGCGTTGTAAACAATATTCGAGGGGTTAATATCTTTGTGGATGATGTTTGCCCTGTGAATTTGCCCTAAAGTTTCAGTGGTGGCGATCGCAATTTGCAAAAATTCCTCGATAGTAAACTTTCGCTGCTGCATCCAAATTGTCAAGGATTCGCCACCAAAGTCCTCCACAAACATCACGAGGCTGTTTTGGTATTTTTGCAAGTCATAAACCTGCACGACTCCTGGCTCTTTCAACTCTTGGATGATGCGGTATTCGGTGCGGTAGCGCGCCAACTCTTGAGGTGTGGGGTAGCTTTCTTTGAGCATTTTGAGGATAATCGGCTGGTTATCTGCTTCCCGAATAGCCCGATAAACCAGAGAGTTGGCACTTTCATAGAGAAGTGTCTGGGCGGCAACGCCTGCAATAGAGAGCATATTGATTTTTCTGCTAAAATTTAACGCGCAGTCACAACGCACCAGCTTAGTGTATAGAATAGCGCGTTAAAAAGGAAAAAATAAGGTTTGTTAACAAATGTTGAGTTTTTTGGCTAGCAGCCTGCAAATACTTTCTGGTTGCCCCGATTTCGATCGCCTAGTTGGTAGGGTGTCTCAACAGTCGATCGTACTTTTGCTGTGCTTTTCAGATATAGCAACCGCTTAATTTAAATTGTGTAGCCTGTCTTTGATTTTTGTGCGAGTCACCAATGCAGACTCACAGCGTTCCCAGTACATTTTAGCAACGCGATCGCCCTGATTGTGACGCCAACACTCTTCAAAAAGCCGCGCCGCTTCAAATAACTTCCCTCCCGAGTAAAGTGCCCTAGCTTCTGCAAACAATTCCAGCCTAGCTAACTTGCCCTGTTTAATTTCTGGCGGATCTGCATCAAAAACCTCATAAATCGTCACAGCTTCGGATTTGCCCTTGACTTTTACCGTATCGAGGGTGCGGATTGCGTACTGGGATGGATTTTTTAGGCGCGTATAAGTTGGCTGGGTAATTAATAGCGCCACCCCATAATTTTTCGTCAAACTTTCTACGCGAGAAGCTAAATTCACCGCATCGCTGATGACTGTCCCGTCCATGCGATTTGGTCCTCCCACAGTTCCCAGCATCAAAGAACCCGTATTAATCCCAATCCCAATCTGAATCGGTGCACAGCCAGCGTTAGCGCAGTATTCATTGTATTCAGCGAGGCGGTGCAGCATAGCAATTCCCGCTTTCACCGCATTATCCGCCTCGCCACTAAATAGCGCCATAATCGCATCGCCAATATATTTGTCGATAAACCCCTTATTTTCATTAATGACGGGTTCCATACGACTGAGATAAGAATTGATAAATTTGAAATTATCCTCCGGCGTCATAGTTTCCGAAAGCGTGGTGAAGTCGCGAATGTCGGAAAACAACACCGACATTTCTAACTGCACTTGATCGCCCAATTCCACATCAATAATGCTTGATTTCTCTAGAAACTGGAGGAATTGATGGGGAATAAATCGCTCGTAAGCTGTGTTGAGTTGAGCCAGCCTGCTTTCATTTTTGCGTACTTCTGTATAAAGCTTAGAATTTTGAATCGAGATAGCTGCTTGTCCAGATAACACTTTTAATAGTTCCACTCTTTCAGGGGTAAAAGCACCCGCTGTTAGATTATTTTCTAAGTAAACAATACTAATGATTTGAGATTGGTTAATCAGCGGCACACATAAAATTGATTTGGGCTGATGCTTTCGGATGTGGGCGTCGTTGGTAAATTGTCCCGATCGCGCAGCATCATCTAGTACCACGCTTTCTTGAGTACGACTCACATAATTGACAATTGCAGAGGAAAGTTCTTGACAGGTTTCAACGGGGATTGACTGCAACACGGTGACGAGTTCGTCATTGATTGTCCCTTCAGCTTCAATGAACAGTTGTCCCCGGCTTAACAAAATCAGATAGCCTCGTTGCGCCCCTGCATTTTCCATCAAAATTTTCATTAAGCTAGACAGTAGCTTATCTAGCATAATTTCTCCAGAAATCGCCTGAGAAGCCTTCATGACTGCGGCGATATCTAGGTGATTCCCCGAACCAGTCGTTGTCATTGCTACGGTAGTTTGAGTATTTTTCCTTCCCGGTTGAGTTACCGCGAATAATTGGGGATATCGCGTTTCTAAATCCGTTACCTTAGCAGTGGCTCCCCATTCAACATAACAATAATACGCCTCAAATATGTAGGCTTGAGCAACTTTTGTTTTGCCCCATTCCCCGTAGAATTTGGCTGCTAGTTCGTTGGCCAGGGCTTCGTCATTAACATATTTGTTTTCTTTGGCTCCCGAAATTGCGCGATCGTACATTTCAATCGCCTCGGCTTTATTGCCCAACACCCGTTGCCGTTCTGCTTCCACTAAATACCATTTATGCAGATAATTTATCGCAGCATTTTGCGCCCACTGTTGCAGCGTGCTTTGATGGGTTTCCACTAAGGCAATAATTTCAGTTTGCTCAATTGCTGGCTGTCCGGGAAAAAGTGCCAGGTGCGTCAGGGCTGCATAAAAATGAAAAATTGGAACAAATGCTGATCCAGAGACTCCCATCAAATACTGTTTGACTTGGGAAATGTGGTCTAGGGCAGCCGTGTAATTGCCATAGCAGTAAGCAAGCAGCAGTTTGAAGATGCAGGCACAGGCGATCGCCGTGAATTCATTATCCTGATAGTGCTTGGGAATCATCACCGTTTCATCGTAGGCAGAGCCTATTAACAAATCCGGCCGAGTATGGGTTTCCCTCAAGTTTTGCACCGTCTGCTGAATCATATCCAAATAAACCCGCGCAGAATATTGTTTCAACTGCGCCATTACCGCCCTATAACTTGCTATTTCTGGTTCCCAAGTGTCTAGTTCTACACCAGCGAATAAATGAGTATAAAAGCAAATATATATGTTGTAGCCAGCGTCTACAAAGTCGCCGGTTTCCATACCAAACCTATAGCCCTCTTTCAGCGTCGGTATCGTTGCCAAAAGAGATTCTTGGCGATGCTGAATCCAGCCACCAAACAAAAGTAGAACTGTGGACTTAAATTCCGGTACATTCAACCGATCCAGCAATGAAAGTGCCAATTGCCCAAAGCCATAGCCCGTTTCCACCTCTTGGAAAAAGGCACAGAAAACCATCCCGTGCATCGCATAACCCACCGTCGATGCGGGTGCATTCCCAAAGGAGAGCGATAAACTCACCATCGTTGAGCTCAGCAGGGGCAGCAAACCGGGCATTCCCTGGAAAATGGGTGGAAACAACATACCAGACAGTTGCATAGCTGCCTGAGTCTGTGGATTTGTCATCACAGGTAGGTCAACCAATTCTTCAATCTTTCTGTCGCCGAGGAGGGCCGCAAGGGATTGTAGCGCTTTGCCAATCTTGGCTTGATCAGGTTCGGCAGGCAGTTCAATCCCCAATTGTAAGAGTGCTTCTCTTGCTACTGCGATCGTTTCTAACACCTTGCTCTGGGCTGTCTGAGCGGCAATTTTAATTTCGTAAATTTTAACTCGATCTAAAATCGTCTGAGCTTCTTGCAAAACCAGTGCTGCCATCTGTTCCATACCATCAAAGTCCCCATTCAAATAGGCAATTTCAGCAGCAGCAACATATAGATTTAGTGTCAATTCATATTGAGTTTGCCAGCAGTTGACTGTCAGTAGCTCTATTCCCGTTTGTAGATAGATATTTGCCGCAGCGTAGGCGGTAGAATTTCTGGCCTTACGTCCAGCTTCTAAGTTTAGTTGGGCTAAGGCTGAGCGTTCACTTAATTGATGAATTAACTCAATTCCTTGATTTAAATGCCCCACAATATCAAAGATTTTTTCTTCTGTTTCTATCTCGGAAGAGCTTTGTAGCAGTAACTGTCCTATTTTCAGATGAGTGGCTTGTTTTTGGTTGTCGGGAATCAATGAATAAGCCGCTTGCTGGACGCGATCGTGCAGGAACTTATAAGTGGGATTAGCAACAGACTGATTTGGGGATTGAGCATCGGCTTGAATGAAGTTATACCCTTCTGAAATCACTAAAATGAGTCCTTCTTGCAAGGCTTTCCACAGTGCTGATTCCGTTTGTTCTGGTAATTCTTCGCTGACTATTGCCACTGTCTCTAAATCAAACTGCGCCCCAATGCAAGCCGCCAGTTTGAGAACATCCTGAGTTTCGGCAGGCAACTTCTGCAATTGCGCCGCCATAAACTCCACCACATCCGAGGCGTCGGCAAATGTAACTTGATTAATATCGCACTGCCACCCCCCTTTACTGCCCCCCTTACTAAGAGGGGATTGAGGGGGGTTAAAAATAATTTGACCATCTTCATACAATGCCTTGAGGAATTGAGTCGAGAAAAATGGATTACCTTGGGTTTTTTGATAAACCAATTCTGTCAGGGGCCCGGCTAAAGATAAATCGCAAATCAGCGTATCTGCTACCAACTGATTGAGATCTGCTAAACTTAACGGTTGCAGGGTAATCGTATTCACTACTGCCCCAGACTTCACAATCTCATCCACAGTCAACATAAACGGATGAGCTGGTGATACCTCATTATCCCGATAAGCACCCAATACTAACAGATGGCCCGTATCTTCCATCAATAGTTGTAATAACTTCAAAGATGCTGAATCGGCCCACTGCAAATCGTCCAGAAACATCACTAAGGGATGTTCTGCTTGGGTAAATACTTGGACAAATTTCTGCATCAGCAGATTGAAGCGATTTTGGGCGGCACTCCCCGACAATTCTAGTGCAGAACTTTGAGGGCCAATGATGTGTTCTAATTCAGGAATTACGTCAATCAAGACTTGCCCACTCTCGCCTACTGCGGTGAGAATCAGGGTTTTCCATCTGTGTAACTGAGCGTCACTTTCTGATAATAATTGTCCCATCAATTCCCGAAATGCTTGCACAAATGCCGAAAAGGGAATATTGCGTTGAAATTGGTCGTATTTGCCTTTGATAAAATAGCCACGCTGTCGGGCGATCGGCTTATGCACTTCATTCACTACTGCGGTTTTACCAATCCCAGAAAAGCCAGCTACTAGCATCATTTCGGCACTAGCATTACGAACTCTTTCAAAGGCATTTAATAGATGAAAAACTTCTGTTTCTCTGCCGTATAACTTTTCGGGAATCAGGAAATGGTCTGTAAGATCCAGCGTTCCCAAGTCAAATTCTTCTATACTATTGGTTTCTTGTAATTGAACCAGACACATTTCTAAGTCCTGCTTAAGGCCCAATGCAGTTTGATAGCGATTTTCCGCATTTTTTGCCATCAGCTTGCTGACAATTTGCGAAACAATTAGGGGAATTTCTGGCTTGATTTCGTGCGGGGGAACTGGTTGTCTGGCAATGTGGCAGTGAACTAGCTCTAAAGCGTCTTCTGTCTCAAAAGGCAGTTTTCCTGTCAGCAATTCGTAGAAGGTGACACCGAGCGAGTAAAAGTCAGTGCGGTAATCGATAGAACGATTCATCCTACCAGTTTGTTCCGGCGAGATGTAAGCGAGGGTTCCTTCTAAAACGTTGGGATTTTTCAGGGTTGGCATTTCTCGCGTTAGCTGAGTGGAAATGCCAAAGTCGATAATTTTGAGCTGTCCGGTCGCTGGATTGAATACTATATTAGAAGGGTTAATATCCTTGTGGATGATGTTGGCACTGTGAATTTGCCCTAAAGTTTCAGTGGCAGCGATCGCAATTTGCAGAAATTCCTTGAGGCTAAACTTTCGCTGCTGCATCCATATTTTCAAGGATTCCCCGCCAAAGTCCTCCACAAAAATCACGAGGCTGTTTTGGTATTTTTGCAAGTCATAAACTTGCACGACTCCCGCCTCTTTCAGCTCTCGGGTGATTCGGTATTCGGTGCGGTAGCGTAGCAATTCTTGAGGTGTCGGGTAGCTTTCTTTGAGCAGTTTGAGGATGAGCGGTTGGCGATCCGCTTCCCGAAGGGCCCGGTAAACCAGAGAGTTAGCACTTTCGTAAAGCAGCTTCTGGACGGCAATGCCTGGAATGGAGAGCATATTTATTTTTCTGGTAAAAATTAACGCGAAGTCAAAACACACCGGGTTCGTTGTGTCGAGAATAGCGCTTTAGAAAGGAACAAATTATGTTTTTATAACACACTCTTAGTTTTTCGGCAGCGAAGAGGCTTTCAGGTGGTCTGGCATAGTAAGGGTAAGGAGTTATCATGCGACGTACCTAAGCCTTGTTAATTCTCAACTCCATGAATTGTCACCGTTTCGGTTATCCAAACATCGTTAAAAATTGTCCCACCCCCAGCGCTAAGCAAAACTTTAAATGTATATATTGTCACAGGCAGTTTGTTTAAAACCCCAGACATCAAAGGATTTCAGAAGAAACAAAAAAATTGAGAGATCAGCTTTTATTAGAAAAAATATCTTGAGTCGCGATTGTAAAAGTCACGAGGGTGTCCCCCCGTTGGTTCCAATACTATGTGTTTTTCAACAATTAGCCTCAGTCTCCCGGAAAGTTCAAGTAAAGTCAAAAAACCAAGGCACGCTAACGATCCACCATGATGAAATGTAGTCGTTTGTAGGCAATAAGGGGAACAAGCAGTGGAAAGAGCTGCCAATTGATGCCTTAACCCAAGAAATTCTAGCGGTTTATAGCAACCCTACATGAGTCGTAATTTTTTTACCCCACCCCAACCCTCCCCTTAGTAAGGGGAGGGAGTAAGAAATTCACCAATCATTTAGGATGGCTATATATAGGAAGTCGAGTTGAAATGGGTGCTAAAGGTTTTTGGGATTCCCTCCCAGCAGTTTACAGACAATGTGCCGTCTATTATACAGATTTTTTGGTCGCATATAAAAAAGTTTTGCCTCGCCAGCGACACAAATCTGTCGGGAAAGATACGGGCAAAACTTCTGATATCGAAAGATGCAAGAACTCCCTGATGTACAGGATATCTCGCTATTGTTGTAAGAAAGAGTCTTTCCTAATCTAAAAAGCTCTCCAATCGTGTGGGAGCTTTGTGGTATTTTATTCATCATTACAACGCTTCTTTATCCCTAAAAGGATTAAGAATTTTTCGTTGCTATGCAGGACTACCAGACTTTGTTCTGATGATTTTGGACAGTCATTGATCTACTTCCGCTTACCCTTCCCGGCTACAAACTCCCGCAGCCGGAGTAAACTAGCCGTTTGCCCCAAATTCAGCGGCAGCAGCGACACTCCCTCCAACCGAGACTGCACCCAACCATCGCCCCAATACCACTCGTGAAATCCGTCAATTCCCTGACTCAATAACAGCCGCAGACAATTGTGCTCAACAATATCAACGTGATGCTGAACTGCCACGGGGCCTAGCCAACTTGTAAAGGTCAAACCTTGAGCAAATTCTTCCGGCAAACCGCTAGACAACTGCTGCGGCCACAGCCACTGCTGCAATTGACTCGGACGCAACAAGCTGTCTCTAATCGCTGTTTCGGAAGCTTCAAGCTCAATCCGCAGGTTGCTTTGTTGAAAATTACCGAGCATAAGAATTTTAGATAACTGCAAGTAACTTTAATGTAACTTATTGGACTGGTTCTAACCTATTCCGGGCGGGCTAGAAGCCCAACCCCTACTCCCCACAAGCAGAAAATTCATCTGTTGTGGAACAGGCCGGAAAGCCTGTTCTTAGAAAATAGGGCAAAATGTTCGATCGCACATCACCGTCCATCCACCTTCATCTACACTAAAAAATTTAAGATATTCGATCGCACCTACTGCCGGAAACCCGATTTTCGTATCGAACTGTTAAGCTCTGTTTCATTTCATTGAAATCTCCCCTGCTTCACGCCACCGCATCCAAAGTCCGTGATACCATCACACCTGAGTAATGCCTATAGAAAAAAACTGGAGAGAAAAGCTTTGACACTAAGGGTTGCAGTAGTAGGTTCAGGCCCTGCGGGTTCTTCCGCCGCCGAAACATTGGTAAAAGCAGGCATCGAAACATACCTATTCGAGCGTAAATTAGACAACGCCAAACCCTGCGGTGGGGCGATTCCCCTGTGCATGGTCAGCGAATTTGACTTGCCACAAAGTATTATTGACCGCCAAGTCAGAAAAATGAAAATGATCTCCCCCTCCAACGTCGAGGTGGACATCAATATTGAAAACGCACACGAATACATCGGTATGTGCCGCCGCGAAGTGCTCGATGGCTTCCTGCGCGATCGCGCGGCTTCCTTGGGTGCGAAACTGATTAACGGCACCGTTCACACATTAGAGATTCCCGCCAACAATACTGACCCCTATACACTCCACTATGCCGACCACTCCAACGGCACCGCTGTGGGAACTCAGAAAACTCTGAAAGTGGATTTGGTGATTGGGGCCGACGGCGCCAACTCCCGCGTAGCAAAGGCGATCGACGCTGGTGATTATAATTATGCGATCGCCTTCCAAGAACGCATCCGCCTGCCAGAAGATAAAATGGCTTACTACCAAGACTTAGCCGAAATGTACGTCGGCGACGACGTTTCCACCGATTTCTACGCTTGGGTGTTCCCCAAATACGACCACGTAGCCGTCGGTACCGGCACAATGAAAGTAAATCAAGCCAGCATCAAAAAGCTGCAAGCAGGCGTCCGCGCCCGCGCTGCCAAAAAACTGATGGGCGGTGAGATTATTAAAGTGGAAGCTCACCCCATCCCGGAACATCCGCGTCCCCGCCGGGTTGTCGGCCGAGTTGCTCTCGTAGGCGATGCAGCAGGTTACGTTACCAAGTCTTCTGGCGAGGGAATCTACTTTGCTGCGAAGTCTGGCCGGATGTGCGCCGAAACTATTGTGGAGATTTCCAATAAAGGCGCGCGCATTCCGACTGAAGAGGAAATCAAGCTTTACCTGAAGCGGTGGGATAAAGCCTACGGCATTACTTACAAAGTTCTCGACATTTTGCAGCGCGTTTTCTACCGTTCCGATGCTACTCGCGAAGCTTTTGTGGAAATGTGTGCCGATCGCGATGTGCAGAAGCTCACATTCGATAGCTACTTGTATAAAACAGTAGTACCGGCCAATCCTTTCGTGCAGATGAAGATTACCGCCAAAACCATTGGTAGCTTGTTGCGCGGCAATGCTTTAGCGCCTTAATTCCCTGGGGGTGAGCGCACTTTGTATAAAAAAAGCGGGCAGTCACAAAACTGCCCGCTTTTTTTTAGATATCAATATGTGCGATCGAACAATGATAATCAAATTTGTTTGTAGTAAGGACAAAGAATTAATATTGGCCATGTGTAAAATGGTGTTAAAGTTATCTATGACGGTGTTCTGAAGAGTTAAATCACAGTGATACGTTACTACAAAAAACACAAAAATTAGTGAAGCCGGTGCAATCGGGCTAAATGTCCGACTAATTTTGATTGTTTGTTGTATTAACGTCAGGAGTTACTATAGCGGTTCTCAAGAAAGTGAGGTATGGGCGCGAGTCCTATGCCTATGCCCTATGACCTATGCCCTATGCCCTATGCCCGCGAGAGCACCTCATGTTACTGAGAAAGGCTATATGAATATTCCTTGTGAGTATCTAGAAAAAATTAGTGCTGTTTACCCTAATATCTCCTTTGAGCATCTGGACTTTAATCAAGATGGCATGGTTAACGACGTGGTAGTTGTTAATCATCAGATTGTATGTCGCTTTGCCAAAGATGACTGGGGGAAAAAGGCTCTTTCCCAGGAAGCTAAGGTGTTGGAAGTAGTGCGAAATTATGTTGAATTGCGGGTTCCACACTTTGAACATCTGGAAGAAGGCTTTGTTAGCTACACATTTATTAAAGGTGAACCACTTTCGCGTAACACCCTGCTGAAGCTAACTAAAACATCACAAGCGCGTATCATCTCCCAACTAGCTGGATTTTACCAACAATTGCACAGCATTCCAAATGAAGTTTTAGTTAATGCTGGGCTGTCTTCATCTGAGGTGGGGCGTTCCCGTGAAGATTGGTTAGAATTGTACGGGCAAGTTCAGGAAACTCTCTTTCCTTATTTGTGGCGTCATCAGCAAACTTTTATACACGAGCTCTTCGCACCTGTAGTTACAGGTGAACTTAACCTCAGCTACACACCCGTACTTATCCATGGCGACCTGGCAGTTTATCATATTCTGTTTGATCGCCTTTCAGAGAGCATCAGCGGGTTAATCGATTTTGGCACTGCTGGTTTGGGCGACCCAGCTTGTGACATTGCTGTGCTACTGAGTAATTATGGGGAAAGTATTGTACGGCGTATGCAAAGCGACTATCCTGTGTTACCAGATGTTATCAACCGGGCACGCTTTTGGGTGGGGACACTTGAGCTTCAATGGGCTTTAGCTGGAATAAAGTACAACAACAGATCCGTGTCGTTGGCGCATATTGGTTTGGCAAAAGACGTTCAACCTGTAGGTACACGTATTAATTAATCCGCTTACCGCCAATGAGGACTACTCACCCTTTTACGTAGACACGAGATGATGAGGACTGAGGTCCTCACTACAAACAGGTTGCTAGTTTAAGCTCAACCGATCGGATGAGCCGAGTAAAATTGGTTTGTAGCAAGGACTCTAGTCCTGATTGATTAAGGGATGACGACTTGAGTCCTCACTACAAACAGCTTGTTAGTTCAAGTTCAACTGCACTAAGGTATCGGGGGCGAGGAAGTGGGAAATGTGATAAGCCCGTTCCTCGGTTTTTAGCAGGATTTTTTCGTAGAGGTAGCGCGTAGCTCGATCGCCCAAACTTTCTGCTTGTCCTGCTTGACGCCGCAGCAAACTTATAATAGCTTGTTCCGCCGTCAAATCGTGTTCTAGCATTTGGCGGCAGGAATACACGCCGTCTGGTTCCGGCTCAAAACAGCACAGTTCGGCTAACTTGCTAAAACCCGCTGCTGGTATGCCGCCCAATCCGTTTAACCGTTCGCCCAACTCGTGGACGCTATCTTGAGCTTCTCCGTAGCTTTCTTGAAAGAATTGGTGCAAGGAGTAGAATTCTGCCCCTTCCACCACAAAATGATGTTTTTGATATTGCAGGTATAAAGCCTGAAAACTGGCCAGCAGCGCGTTCATCCCTTCACAAATCGGTGCTGTGACTGAATGTTCCAACAAAATTGGGTTTTCTGCTAAGTGGCCAAATGGTCTCAATGCACTCTGAATCTGGGCCATGTGTGTTCTCCTCTCAATAGGCAGTTTTGTTGCCAATAGAGTCAGTCTAGCACCCTAGATTTACCCGTCAAGCAGCGTCTGCCTCGATAGTGGAAGATTTTATAGAGTAGGAATTTTTTTTTATAAACCTATTGAGAATAATTAGCAGTTGGGTTATGCTTTAAAAATATTCTCGTTCTGAACGCTTCCTGAAAGTGGGGCGCACCTTCTGAAGGCAGAAGGCATAAGGCAAAAGGCAGAATTTTTCAGGAAGGGCTTCGGACAATCCT
The DNA here is from genome assembly GCF_036702135.1 of Microcoleus sp. LAD1_D3. Classification (NCBI taxonomy): domain Bacteria; kingdom Bacillati; phylum Cyanobacteriota; class Cyanophyceae; order Oscillatoriales; family Microcoleaceae; genus Microcoleus; species Microcoleus sp. LAD1_D3. The sequence continues at coordinate 65,833 of NZ_JAUBSB010000001.1, forward strand.
TGATTTTCTGGGAAAACCTAGCTTTTAACTTCTACCCGCTACCAGTCAGGGTAAAAATTAATGCAAATTATTACTGTTGTTAAAAAATGAATCCAGCAGATGCAGAATTAGAAGTTTGTGACATTGTGCAAGTTAGTTGGCTAGATAGGTGGCAAGTTTACAAACGCTTGCAAGAACTAGAAATTCCCTGCTGGTGTGCGGTTGACCAACCTTTGCGGGCAAAAATCAACACTATTAAGCAAGCTGCTCAGCTAATCAGCGTGTTGAAACAAGTCAGCGCTTCTAGGACAGAACTGGTGCAGTGGCTGGAGTGCTGCTGGCAAATGAGAGCAAGGTAGAAGGAAGTTTGGCAACGAGCAGTGTACAAGATGTAACGGATGTAACCGATTTAAAGGAGTCATAACAATGTATAAATCTGGCAAGCAAGTTTCGGAATTCAGTTTAGAGGGAGAAATCCTCGGCCTGATTGTTGAAGATGGCTGCAAACTTAAATATTTGCGAATTAGCAACGATCGCGGAGTAGAATTTTTTGTTAAACTTTCCAAGGAATTGCGGTCATTTCTGTTACCTGTTTTGACGCCCGGGTTGAAAGTTCAAGTTGTAGGTGAGAAAGAACTCAATTTAAAAAATGGTAAAATAAAACTTAAAGCTCGCAGCCTTAAGCTGGCTCAAGGTCAGAACGATCGATCGCCTGAACTGCTCGACTCCACCAATGTACCTGTTGCGGTAGGGACATCCAACGATCGCGCGATCAGCAAAAGCGAATTCTCCTCTTCCACAGCAGCTCAAACTGTAAAATCTCCGGCAAAAACCCAAACCAAAATATTAATATGTCAAAAATCAGACTGCCAGAAGCGGGGCGCTGGAGGAGTCTGTAAAGCTTTAGAAAATGCTTTGAATTCGCGCGGTTTAGAAGACCAAGTGACAGTTCAGGGAACCGGATGTCTCAAACAGTGCAAAGCGGGCCCAGTTATAGTTGTGATGCCGGACAAAACTCGCTACAGCCGCATTGCACCGGCAGAAGTTCCAGCAATCATTGACAAACATTTTGCAGTTGTTAAAGCTTAGGCGAGCGAATCGCTGCTGAATACAGGGCGTTAGACATCGGGAAAAATTATTCCGATCGGACTGGCGGCCAAAAACTCACGTCTTCTGAGTGCTGGTGCGCGCACCTTACGCCTTAATTTGAGTTGGGCTTGTAGTTCGGATCGCGCCACTCGATTTAGAGGCTATTGCCCGAAAAAACAGGAAAAATGACAAAAGCTATGACTTAGGGGCTTCCTTCTAGAGAATCTATAAGGATAGACTGTATCTGAGACCCTGTGACTATTGGGATAAAAAGCCATGTCAGAAGCTGATCTTCGAGCCCATCAGCACCAACCGCACCCTGCTGTTCCATCCGATACCGAACCATTGCAGTCAAATTTTGCTGCTGCTGGGGGTTTTGAGCCGATCGTCCCCCATCCGACAGACACTCCCGCAAGGGTTCCCCAACAGCCAGAAGAGGACTGGCAAACAGTAGATTTTCCCAACGCCATCGGCGTAGATGCAATTCCCACACAACCTGAAACAAAAAATTCGCAATCTCAGACGCAGCCGACCGAGGCGGGCTCGCCCCCGATTTCAGATCATCTGAAAAATCTGCTTAGCAATGCGGAAGAGGCTAAGGGCAAAGGATCGACCCCAGTTACCCTCATGCAAGCGCTGCACGAATGCAACCGCGACCTTTTGCAGCGCCTCGCGCAGCTAGAAACAGCTCTCGAAGAGTCCCAAAACACCTTGCAGAATCGCGAAACTTTGCTAGAACAGCGCACAGCCGAACTCGAAAATACTCAAGAACAATTGACGCGGCTGTTTGGCAAAGTGGAAGTTTCCCATCAAACCCTCCAAAGTCAAGAAATTTTAGTCGAAAGTTTAAGAAGTCAGTTGGCAACCAGCCAAGTCAGGCTAGCGACTGTTGAGCGAGAATGTGCGTCTACTGTGCAGCGCTACAACGAACAGTTACACCAGTTAGTAACCACAGAAAATCTTTGCAGGGAATTACGATCGCGCTTGCACCGCCAGCAGCGCCACACCCTGCAATTTAAAGCTGCCTTGGAAAGAAGTTTGGACAGGCCGCAGGTAAAGTCGCCGAGGATCGAGCCGCCTGACAATGCAGAGGATAGCGCCAGCGCGCAATTAGAATCATTGCTGGCGGTGGTCAAAAGCTCTCAAGTTCCGCTGCCGCCAGCCTTCAACGCTTCCCCTGTCCAACCTTGGTCGGAAACCGAAGAGCATCCAGAGGTAGCGGTTGTTGTCGATGCGATCGAGCCTGAATCCCCAGCCCCTCTAGAACTCAACAAATTAGCCCAAGTATCCGCCATTCAATTACAGGAGACCGAAACCTACCAGCCTCATGAGCCGGCACCTGACTCGGCCCCTGCGGTTGCGGAACCTGAACTGCCGGTGGCGGAGTCTGAACCCGAAACTGCTACCAATGTGGACACGCAAGAATTAGCCAGGGCTTTTCAAATTTTGAACTCCGTTGAAACCTTTGGCATTCAAGAAGTGCGATCAACTGTGGCAAAACCTACAGCAGTCGCCCAACCCGACTGGCTGACCTTGATTGCCAGTCCGCTGCGGGCTTCTAAAAAACGTCGATCGCTAGCTGAAATTGAATTGCCGAGTTTTCGATAGCGAACTGAAGTTGCTAGTTTTGAGTTTTGACTCAAAACTCAAAACTCACAACTCTTTTCTCCCCTTTCCCATGCCATAGGTGAGAGCATAGCTGGTAGCCAACAGCCACAGCCAAACAGCCGGATACCGGGGCTCCAACCAAGGCTGTACCCTGCGGGCGAAGCTGGGAAGCCATCCGAACAGCAAACTGGCCAAAGCCAGCAGAGTAAAATTCAAGTAACTTCCCAGCCAGCGCCAAATATCCCCCAAGGTGACAAAATCTAAAATCCACAAGAGGAGAGAAGGGTTTTTTCCGGCTGCTTCGATCGCCAGTCGATTGAAAGTTAGCCAGTCGGTTCTGTCTTTAATAAAAGTTTCGGCTACGGCGAGTTTTTGCCCTGCCAAAATACCGAAAAAGGTATTGAGAATTGAATTAATTCTTTGGGGTGGCAAACTGCTCCTGGTAGGAACCATCATGCCTTTAGAAAACAGCCAAGTTACTGAAACATTGCTCTGGTAAGCGCGAATTTGGTTTAAGTGATTTGCCGTCAACAAATTGTGCTTTAAAGCTGTATTCAACAGGTCTGTTAAGCGGAAAAGATTGCGGACAAGAGAGCCGAAGCCGGTGAAAACGAGGGGAGATTGCAGGGATGCTGCGTCGCCGATCGAGATTAGGCGATCGATCGCCACGGAGCGATCGCTGCTGTTGCTGCTAAAATGCCCCGGAATATAACCAAAGGTCGGTTTTTTCCACACCAATTTATCGACATCGCAGCGGCGGTATTCCGGCAAAATTGCGAAAAAATCCTCGTACATTTCCAGCAAAGAACCGGGATTCTCTGGATGTACTTGGTGGTAGTGAAATAGATAAACTGTCAGTTCTGTGCCGGCGCCGGGAAACAACTCCCAAATGAGCTGGCGCCCGCGGGAAATGTCCCCGTGAGTGTAGAGCACATCCCCGTACTCGGAATCCCACACTCCCGGCTCAAATCCTGCGTCGATGACTGCTCCCACTGTCGGACAAACGCTGTCAAAAGTCCGCCCTTCGTTCAATTGCCAAGCGATGGGAGAAGCCGAACCCATTGCATCCACCAGCAGCCTTCCTAATGCAGTGCGATCGGCTTTTGTTGGCAAGTGGTGGCCTTGAACTACTACTTTTTCTGCTTCAACATCGGCTCTAAGAAACTCAGTTTCGTCCCAGATTTCTCCACCAGCTTCTGTTAGCTTAACTCCCGCTAAATTCAGCAATTTCTCTCCGTCCAAAGCTACATTGAGTACCTTTGGTGTGTGCAAAACTGGCGCTTTCGCCACGGGCGGATTGTTAGCATCAAAAAACTTGTTGTAGCCATCTTTGTATTCTCTGGCAATCAAAGTTTCGATTTCTGCCGCCGTAAATAAACCCAAATCAATTAAGCTTTGAATTTCGTCCCGCGAAATATTCCACTCGCGATTCATTCGCCCGAAAGGCATTCGTTCAACTAGCAGCACCCGGTAGCCCAATCTCGCCATGACTGCGGCGTGAATCACTCCCAAGGCCCCGCCAATATAAATTAAGTCATAAAAAGTATCGCCAGAATCAGACACCGAAATCGTGTCTTCTACCTTCTTCCCTGTTCCCTCTTCCTTCAAAAACACTACTTGTTTTGGCGTTTGAGGATTGCGAGTGCCTTCGCGCCAACGCTGTTCCCACCAGTAGACACGCTTGAGGTCGTATTCGCCTTGAGGCATTTTTTGGAAGTATTTGACGGTCAAGGGGTAATAGGGGGCAAGAGCCTCAAAAATTGACTGTTTGGAGAGGTCTATGACAGGGGGTTCCCGGTAGCGATCGGGAAACTTGTTTCTCACAGCAAGATTCAGAGCTTCTAGGAACTTTCTTTCTCCCGCAGGCGCGTCTTCTAGACGAAAGACTTTTAAATAAGTGGTGCGTTGCAGTGACCAGACAAAGGTGGAAAGTTCTGTCGATCGCCAATTTGGGTTTCCTGAATTGATGTCAGCCAATGCGGGTTTTGGATTGGCATTTTGAGTTCCAGACTTCAGAACCTCGGCTGTTGTGGCTGGTGAAAGCAGGCGAAAGCCGTCAGCAGTAATAATTTTTTCTCCGATTCCGGGATCGAATTCGTGCTGCAACCAAGTGCAGACGGCTGCTGTATCCGGTGTCGGGACTTCTAGATAAAGAATTTCTTGCATGATTAGGCTCTCAATTCTGAATAAATTAATAAAGATGGGGGAGTTGACAAGGGAGCAAAGTAGGCTATACTCCCGAATACTTATTGAGTTTTAAATAAGTTTACAATGTTCTCAGATTTTTAGGTTTTCGATCGCTCTTGCTCTCGGTGGGGGCGCAGTGGCTGAATATCTACTCCTTTCGGTATGCACTTCTATGAATTATCCCATTCCTACGAATCCTCAAGAAATGATTGCTTTGCGACAGCAGCCACTGAATGAAGAATTGGTGGCGTCGGCGATCGCGGGTGTGATTCAAATAGCTCGATCGCGATCTCAGTCTTTGGAGGAATTAAAGGCTGAGGTACTCGCGGACGACAATCTGCTCGATTTTGCTCAGAGGCTATGGCTGAGCGACATTGTGGCTCAAGCTTGGAACAATTTGCCCTAAATTTTCCCCATCCAAACCACCCTCCCGAACGCTCGCGTTTGACGGGGAAGGATGAGCGATCGAGCCGACGACAACAAGCTGATGAAAGCTACATTGTCCCGGACAATTTGTGATCTTGTAAAAATTATGGTTAAGTGATTGTTAAATTTATCTCGATTGAGCAAATTTCATAAATTGGCTCCCACTTTCATAGGTTAGCTGCATCGACCAAATATTTTAAGATGCCAATAATTTTACTAATATTATCAATGAAATAATCATTTAAATCAACTTCCATAATTTTATTGCTAAGTCGTAAAAATTTCCAATTAGTCCCTGTTGTGACCACTCCATATATTTCGGAAATATTATTGTTTCTTCTTTCATTAAAGATTTGAGCGGCAATCATTTCTGCCATACATTGTGGAAGCCCAGCTTGGATATTATCATTTTTAGCTTCTACTAAGGCGACCACGGGGGCTTTGATTAGCAGTTGTTCGGGAGAACGACTAATCATAAAATCGCAGAAACCCGTTAATCCTTTTTCTAAATCTACATTAAACTCTTTTCCGGAAAAAAAGCTAATTTGATATTTAAACTGCTTTCTAAGTTCTACTAAAATAGGTGTGACAATTAATTCTGAGCGAGCTTTTTCGGTATTAATTGCTAAAGCTAAAGAAATGTTTTCTTGCAGAGTTTGGCTGAGAAGATCGCTATACTCGGAGTCGGGTAAATCGGCAAAAATACCAACTTTGTCAGCAATGGTTATGCCAAAGTTGGTTTCAATCATTTCTAGGTTTGTGAATTGGCTGTATGACACTTTTATTACGAGCCAAGGAAAACTTGACCATCAAAAATGAAAAAATATTGTTGTTATTTTAACATATTTGATGCTCGTTTTCAAAGGAATTTGGTATGAGTAACTTAGCGACTAACGCAACTCAACTTCTCGCTTGACTTCTGCCAAAACTCGATCGCCCCGCGTCAACCGGTATTCGGCCCGCCAAACTCCGGGAATCAGAGGAGAATTTGTGCTGTTTCTTTTGCCGACATAACCCAACCAAGTGCGGCTGGGGGCTTTAATTTCATTGGTCTGATCGGCGATGGTTGTGCCGTTGGGTGCAAATAATTTGTATTGTTCCCGATCGCCCTTGAGCACTCCGTAACTTTGTACCCAAAACAACAAAGCTGGACTGTTTGCAGGGAGTTTAGTCTCTGAAAATTGTCCTTCCCAGGCAGCGTTGATATCGGGTGGCTTATTGGCAAAACCAGCCCGAATTAAACCTGTGGAAATATAGTCTAGAGGCTTGTCCCAAATAGGATTGCGGGCGATGTTGCAGCCTACCTTCGCGTCGGGGCCGACAAACGGATCTACGGGTTTGCCTTGATAGCGGAAAGTTACGTGTACGTGGGGAAAAGATGCCATCCCAGAGTTTCCCACCATGCCCAAAACTGTGCCTTTTTGTACCTGCGTACCCGGTTTGACGGCAACGCTGCCTTTGCGGAGGTGGCAGTATTGGGCTTCCCAGCCTGCGCCGTGGTCGATTACCATGCCGTTGCCGCATTCTGTGCCTGCGATGTTGGCTTTTTCTGTATCATTTTGTAAACGCCGATCGACCACACCATCTCGTGATCGCAAAACTTTGCCGGCAGCGGAGGCAATAACTGGCACTCCTTTTGCCATTGCTTTGGCGTCGGGAATGGCAAAGTCTGTGCCGTCGTGGCCGTCGTAGGTTTGGCGTCCGCAGCCAAAATCGACGGCGGTGGGGCCGGGTTCTCGATCGAAATACAGCAATACAAAACAGTCTTTGCCTAGGGTACAGTCGATCGGCTGACCGAATTGCGGGTTGTTCGGCTTTTGGGCGACTGCGGTCGAAACGAGACGCTGGGCGATCGTGTTTGCTTCGGCGATCGGCGCACTTACTCCGCTGTTATTAGCACAACTAGAAAGACTTGTCAACCCCAAGGTCAACAAAATTGCAGAAATGTATTTTGTGGAGAGTATAGTCATTCGCCGATTGGATGTAAAAGTTGAGGTGGGTAGTGAAAAATCAATTAATCATTCAGAATAGAGTTGCTCAAGAATCTAGACGATGGGTAAGGCGTTTTCGTTTCCTATATTTGTTGTATTATTTTGAGTTGGAAATTTAAAATTTTTAATTAATTCAAGAATGCGTTCTAAAATTCGATCGCTCATTTCGATAATTCGGCTGGCCGGGCTTGCGGTTGCGGCTTTGGCGATGTGGGGATTTGCCACCATTGCCGAAGAGGTGTTGGAAAAAGAAAGTTACGCTTTCGATACCTCTATTTTACTAGCTCTGAGGAAATTGCACACTCCGTTGCGCGATCAAATAATGCTGGGCTTTACCTTTTTGGGGGAGCCGAAGTTGCTGCTAGTGATTTGTCTGAGCTTGGGTATTGTTTTGCTAGGGCGCAATCACCGATCGGAATCTGCAACTATTGCGATCGCGGGTGGTGGAGCGATCGGTTTAAATTTACTCTTAAAAAAACTTTTTGCCCGCGATCGACCTCAACTTTGGGAGCGCGTTGTTAATGTAACATTTTACAGTTTTCCTAGCGGACACGCGATGATTTCAATGGTTATTTACGGTTTGCTAGGATATTTTTTGGGTGCACGCTTTCCCAAGCAGCGGGGGTCGATTTACAGCTTGACAGTTGTATTAATTGCTGCTATTGGTTTGAGCCGGCTTTATCTAGGAGTTCACTGGCCTACGGATGTTATTGCCGGTTATACGGCTGGTGTGGTGTGGCTGATTACCTGTATTATCACTTTGGAAATATGGAAGGAATTGCGTTCTTTGACTACGGCTTCTAAAGAGGAGTTTTTGTCACCTGAAAATTCTCAAGAATAATTTTTAAATTTCTACTCCAGACTGACTATTAGCTTTTGGGTAAAACACATGGCAATTCCTTTTTCGTAGTAAGCAGCCTCGTTAATAAAAATTGGATAAACGGTTGATTTACCTTCATACAAGACCGACTCATCATCAAATGTCAAAAACATCGGATCGCCAGGATTCAGGGCTTGATAATCTCTGGATTGCAGATGAGGATGAATCATTGCCTCAATTTCTCTGTTCTCGTTTCTGGGATAGTCGATCGCCCGAATGCTTTGATAAATAGTCAGGGGATTCTTTGCAGCAGGCATTATGCCTTGATTGTAGGCTTCTACACAGTCTAATATCGTGCCGACAATTTGTTCAGTTTGCTGAAATAAAGACGCATCTAATACGCTTTGCGGGACTGCACCAACTTCCAGCGTACCGCCTAATTCGGAAAGCGATCGCAGCAAAGGACTATCATGATTCTTGGTTGTAGAAGCGAGTACCTTGAGGTGGGGATACACAGAGGTTAAATAAGCTGCTAGTTTCAGGTTAAATGGATGCTGGCTGGCGAGAATAAATGTTAGCCCCATGTTGGATGTGGTGCTGTGCAAATCGATAATTACGTTGGGCTGATGAGTGTTTTTTGAACTCAAAATGCGGTAGATTTCTTTCGCCCGCTGTGCTTCATAGCTGGAGAGATGGGGATTTTCTAAATCTTGCTTTCTAAAGCAGCGGTTGAGGTCGATATCGATGTAGCGTGTCCCGATTTCGCAAGCTTTGGGATTGGCTAGCAGGGTGATTGTTTCAAAAGTCGATCGCCCAATTAACTCTGGCGCGCGATCGAATTTCTTCACGAGGTAAATTCCTGTGAGTTCGTTTCCGTGGGTTCCTCCCACTATGGCAACACGTTTAATTTGGTTCATAGACAAATAACTTCCTATCTCCAGCCTATCACCCTTTGTCATCTGTTGGTAAAAAATATGAGATTGAGGTTTATTATGTGTTTATATTTAGATTATCTAAAGTTTAAGTAAGTAGGTATCACACGCAGACCTTGGAAACCCAGTTTATCTGGGTATTTATCGTCACTAGATAAAAAAATATGATCGCCACCGCGAAGAAATCGATCGCATTATTGTTTCCGATCAAACCGAATAGTAGAATAGTAGATAGCAAAAAGAGGGATTTTAGATATGGCACTGAATGAGTATTTTGATTTCTTAGCACCGGATGATATTCGCATTAAAGGACATCGCATCGGGATTGAAACGGTACTGTATGAGTATCTTTATCGGGAACGCACCCCAGAAGAAATTCAGCAACTATATCCATCTCTAACTTTGGCAGAAGTTTATACGACTATTTTGTATTATTTACAGAATCAAGAATCAGTAAGTAGATATTTGCAAGATTGGTTGGAATGGTCGCATCAGCAGCGAAAGCTCCAAGTAGCAAATCCCCATCCGGCGACAGAAAGATTGCGAAAATTGAAAGCTGAACGGGAAAGACAATCTATTATCCAGGGTGCTTGATCGATGGCGCTCAAATATTTAATGGACGAGAATGTTACGCCCATTTATGCTACACAACTTCGGCGAAAACGCCCTGATTTAGTAGTTTGGGCAGTGGGCGAAATTGGTACACCCCCAAAAAGCACTCTCGATCCGGAGATTTTGGTGTGGTGTGAGGAGCATAACTTTATTTTGGTGACAAACAATGGCAAGTCAATGCCCGTACATTTGGTAGATCATCTGGCTCAAGGTGGTCATATTCCAGGGATTTTCGTTTTGAATCAGGATTTAAGTATTGGGCAAAATATTGAGGAATTGATTGTGATTGTTGATGGTTCGTTTGATAACGAATACCAAGACCGAATCATTCATCTCCCTTTAACATAAATCTACTAAACAAAAAATCTGTAGCCTTTTTCCTCCCCAGATTCCTCGCGGGTGGCCAGAAACCGGGTTTTTGCCCAGAAGACGCGCTACAGTCGTAGAAACCCGAAAAAACCCAGTTATGAAAGTTTTGATGCGTAGGCCCTGGAGGACACGGCAATGCCGTTTCCCTACCCCAAAATAATCGACGATCGCCCTCCCTCGGATATAATCATCGCCAGATTAATTGTAGGGAAACGGCACTGCCGTGTCCTAATTCCCCCCCACCAAGCGAAAATTCCTGTCACAATAAAATGAATCCTACCGAGAGACAAAGGGCATGACGCGAGAGGAAGCAGTGCGGCGAATTGACCAAGCAGCCGAGGAAAAATTGACGGAACTGGATTTGTCGGGGTTGGGGTTGGAGGAATTGCCGCCGGAGATTAGCAAGTGCACGCAGCTTGAGACGTTGGTGTTGGGGAAGGCGGAGAAATGGGGATGGGTTGATGGTAAAGTGCTCCCGCAACTAATCACCAATCAATTAACCGCACTGCCAGAAGAATTGCGATCGCTGGAAAATTTGCGATCGATTAACCTCACTGGCAATCCATTCGGAACAATTCCAGAATTGCTGCTGGAAATGAAGCAATTGGAGAGTTTAGATTTAACCAGCCTTGATTTAACAGAAATCCCAGAAGCGATCGCCAAACTGTCCAATCTGACACAGCTTTACCTCAGTTGTAATCAGATTACCTCCATTCCAGAGGCGATCGCCCAACTATCGAATCTGACAGAGCTTGACTTCTGGAACAATCAGATTACCTCCATCCCAGATGCGATCGCCCAACTATCGAACTTGAAAGAGCTTCACCTCAGTAACAATCAGATTACCGTCATCCCAGAGGCGATCGGGCAACTGTCGAATTTGACACAGCTTAACCTGTATGACAGTCAGATTACCTCCATCCCAGAGGCGATCGGGCTAATGTCGAATCTGAAACAGCTTCACCTCAGTATCAATCAGATTACGGTAATCCCAGATGCGATCGCCCAACTGTCGAATCTGACACAGCTTTACCTCGGTAACAATCAGATTATCGAAATCCCAGAAGTCATAGCCCAACTGTCCAATTTGACACAACTTTACCTCTTTAACAATCAGATTGAAAAGATTCCTGAATGCTTAGAAACACTGTCAAAACTTGAACAACTCGACCTCCGCGGCAATCCCCTGCCCATTTCTCCAGAAGTTCTCGGCGACAACAAAACCCCAGGTACTCCCGCCGCCATCTTCAACTACCTGCGCCAACTCCGCAGCGGCGAAGTCCGCCCCCTCAACGAAGCCAAAGTCCTCCTCGTGGGGCAAGGCAGCGTCGGCAAAACCTCCCTGATCAACCGCCTCATCGACAACAAATACAACCCCAACGAGCCCCAAACCGACGGCCTCAACATCACAGACTGGAAAATTACAGTCAACACCAAACCCGTCAAACTCAACGTCTGGGACTTCGGCGGACAAGAAATCTACCACGCCACCCACCAATTTTTCCTTACCAAACGCAGCCTCTACCTCCTCGTGTGCAACTGTCGCACCAGCGAAGACGAAAACCGCCTCGAATACTGGGTGAAACTGATCGAAAGCTTCGGCGACGCCTCCCCCGTCATCCTCGTCGGCAACAAATGCGACGAACAACCCCTGGATCTCAACCGCAAAGCCTTGCGCGACAAATATCCCAACATCAAAGCGATTATCGAAACCTCTTGCCCAAACGGAACTGGCATCGACGAACTCCGCAGCGCCATTCACACGGAAATCTCCCAACTCAAAGAAGTCTACAATCTTTTGCCGCTAAGCTGGTTCCAAGTCAAGCAGCGCCTGGAAAACCTCGACAAAGACATCATCAGCATCAGCGAATACGCCACCATCTGCGCCAAAGAAAACATCTTTGAAGAAACCGACCAAACCCAACTGATCGGACTGCTGCACAACCTGGGCATTGTCCTCAACTTCCGCGAACACCCGATTTTGCAATCCACCAACATCCTCAATCCCCACTGGGTGACTGAAGGCATCTATGCCCTCCTCAGCGACGAGGAACTCAAAGTCAAAACCAAAGGCATTCTCACCTACGCCGACCTCAGCCGCATCCTCGACTCAAATAAATATCCCAGCCGCCGCTACCACTGCCTCACCGAGTTGATGGGCGAATTTGAACTCTGCTTCCCCGTCAGCCATTGTCCCGCGCCAACTTTCCTCATCCCCGGCATCTTGCCCAAAGAACAACCGGAAAACACCGAACTCCAAGGCGAAACCCTGGAATTTCAATATCACTACCGCATCCTCCCCGACAGCATCCTCTCGCGCTTCATCGTCCTCATGCACGAGAAAATCCACAACCGCACCCACTGGCGGACGGGGGTTATGCTGGAGTACAGGGAAGGCGCTGAGGTGTACAACATCGCCCGGATCAAATCTGACCCGGAAGATAAGAAAATCTTTATTGCCGTTAGCGGGCGGGAATCGACGCGGCGTTCTTTCCTCAGCATGATTCGCGATACGTTTACCAAAATCCACAATTCTTTTGCCAATCTGGAAATCAGTCAATGGGTGCCGGTTCCCGGTTATCCCGATGCTGATCCGCTGGATTATGATGAATTGCTAGGGCTGGAGGAGATGGGCGAGAATACAGTGCGTGTCGGCAAACTTAAACTCAAACTCGATTTGCGGCAGTTGCTGGATGGGTATGAGTCGATCGAACTTCGTCGCAGAAACCAAATGGGCGATCGAGAAATGGAAAAATACGGAAGAGAATATAACGATGGTGTAAATGCTTCTAATTCTCAGCAAATTGTGTACAACGTTCACTTAGGTAATAACAAAATGACTCAAGATTCTCCCCAAAACAACAATAATTTTCAAGGCGCACAAATAGCCAACGCTGCTATTGCTAACGAAGTAAAAGACAATGCCCAACAAACAGCCTCTGGCGGCCTTCAAAACAATAACGCGAATACCGCTGAAATTCTACAACTGATTTCATCGATGCGCGAAACCGCCGCCCAGTTACCCGAAGACATCCGCGAGGGCGTAATTATCGATATTGAAGATGTCGAAACGGAAGTCGAGAAACCGGAGAACGAATGGAATAAAGCCAGGTTAAAGAAAAGCTTAACAGCTCTTGTCGCGTTGGCTGGTATTCTCGGTACTGGTGTGGGAGGCGCGATTGATATTGCTAATAATGCGATCGATGTCGGTCAAAAGCTGGGTATCGAACTCAAGTTACCGTCAGGACGCTAAATCATTTAAAATTAAGGTGACTGGGGCTATCATCGCCCCAATAGCCCCAAAAACCTCGGTGTTGCCATGCGAAAAATTGTACTATACATTGCATCTAGCTTGGACGGTTATATTGCGCGATCGAATGGCGATATTGACTGGCTGTTTACAGACCAAAATTACGGTTATAGTAATTTCTTAGATAGCATTGATACGGTTCTCATGGGTCGAAAGACTTACGAACAAGTTCTAACTTTTGGCGAGTATCCGTACCAGGAAAAAAAGAGTTATGTTTTTACGAAAAATCTAGATTTTCAAGCTACTTCGGATGTCGAAGTGGTAACAGATTTAGAGAATTTTGTCAATGATTTGCGCTTGCTTGAGGGAAAGAATATTTGGTTAGTGGGAGGTTCTCTGCTGATTCGTGATTTCCTGAATCAAAATTTTGTCAACGAAGTGATTCTCTCGGTGCACCCGATTATTTTAGGCGAGGGAATCCCTTTATTTGTTAATCCCATAAATACTACAGATTTGCAGTTAACTGGATGTCAGACATACAGTTCTGGTATGGTTCAGCTATCTTATGATGTCGCGACTTGAGGGCGATCGCAGCAGCTTGCGCGCTTTCGCTGCTATAAGATAGATATAGAAGCTGTATGAGGGAGAAATGGCTGCTAGAGATTTATTTCACGATGCTGTAAAAAAAGCGCTTCAGAAGGAGGAGTGGGAAATCACCGCAGATCCGCTGATCGTCAAAATTCAGGGTGTTAAGTTTGAGATTGATTTAGCCGCAGAGAAGATTTTGGCGGCGGAAAAATTAGGGCAAAAAATTGCTGTTGAAATTAAAAGCTTCCTCAAGAACTCTGCAATTACTGACTTTCATCTCGCCTTGGGTCAATTTTTGAATTATCGGCTTGCCTTACAAATCAAAGAACCGGACAGAACACTGTATCTAGCAGTACCCTTTGATACTTTTGACTCGTTTTTTCAAGAGCCATTTATACAAGAAGCGGTCAATGTGTATCAACTTAAACTCGTCGTTTACGATCCGCAAAAGGAGGTAATTGTGGAATGGAAAGAGTAGAACATTACCGCCAGTGTATCCGCAAATTGCTCACTCAACAAGCAACGATAGAAAAGCCTAATTCAGACGTTGAATGCCAGCTTGTTTTTGATGGGGAACATGACCACTATCAGTTACTAGATGTTGGCTGGGAGGGGCTAAAGCGGATATACAACTGTTTCATTCATTTGGATATTAAGGATAGCAAAATTTGGATTCAGCGCAATATGACCGAAGTGGATCTTGCACGGGAATTTGTAGAGATGGGAGTGTCTGAGGAGGATATTGTGTTGGGGTTACATCCACCTTACAAGCGTCCGCATACTGGATTCGGAGTAGCGTAAAGGAAAATGCGATCGCAGATGATGAAATGTGTTTGCTGCTTGTTGCTATTAATATCTTTTTTCTGGGTCGCGCTTCCTGCTGAGGCCTCTGTATGCCGCAAATATCAAGGAGGCGAGATTTGCATTGTCGATATCAAACGCAGTGCAAAAAATTATTGGGAATACAGGGTAATTCTGAGTGTTGATGGAGTTAAACAGCCTCTGGAAGTCTACAATTGCCGCGATCGCACTACAGTTAAGAAAGATGGCACAGTTTTGGCGTTTGGACAAAACAACCCTGGTGAAATCGTCTGCCGTTTTTTTAATCAGAAATAAGTAAATGAAGTTATTGTAGGGTGCGCTTCGGGATGAATGTGGCTACCACAAACTCAAGAATTTTTCCCGAAGCGCAGCCTACGTTAGAATTTGCCGTCTACTGCTGAAACGCAGCGTTCGCAAATTAGCGGATGTTCGATCGACTCTCCGACATGAGTCGAGTAATTCCAGCAACGATCGCACTTTTCCCCCTCCGCTTTGACTACACCAATCGCCAACTCGGGAGACTGATAACTGTACGGCAATTCTTGCAGGATTGCATTCGATTCAACCAGTTCCACTTCCGAAGTAATAAACAAATAGCGCAATTCGTCTACACCCTTGCCGGTCATTGTAGAATCGTGCGTTACAGCTATGGAAGCAGGAATTTCGGGTTTGGGTTCGATCGCCACTAATTCTGCTTGCGGGATTTGGGGTGTTTCTACAAACACTTTTTCGGCTGGGGCTGTTTGTACGATCGCCTGTGTTTCTACAAGCACAAGCGCTGTCTCTAGTGGGGGTGCGAGGACGATCGCCTGTGTTTCTGCAAGTACAAGCGCTGTACTCCGGCCCACCACATCTGCTGTCAGGAAATCAATTTGTTCTGCAATTTCTTGACGGTTGGCGGCAAACAGCAAGTGACGGAAAGCAAACCAGATTGTAAATAAGATGCCGATGACTTCAAAGAGGCCTCCCAAAAGCGGAATCTGATTCATCGTATCCAAAATCGCCAGCGTTACTCGGCCCGTTATCAACACAGAGGCTAACAGTCCAAGTGTGACCAGCGCTTTTTGGTATTCTGTAAAAAAGTTGCCCGCGTATTCAGGCAAATTAGCTACAAACTCGGCGGCTTGATCTAAGATTGGCTGCGAATCTGAAGCCGACAGTTCAGGGGCGGAATACTCTACTATCTCAGAAGGTCGATCGCTCTTTTGTGCGCTCGTTTTCGGCTCAACATAAATTGTATTTTCTGTCAAGACTTTGGCAACTTTGGCCGCTTGTTCTTCCTGTCGATCTTGTGCTGCTTTTGCTTTCTCCTCTGCCGCTAACTCGATGACTGAATTTTGCGATCGCACATAATCCACCAATTCTTCGCTGCTGGGATTCAAAGCTTGCAATTGCTCTCTTTTCTCAACATCGGGAACGTACAATAAAACCTTAGCTTCCAAAGAAGAACCGATCGCCTTTTCAATCCTGGCTTTTTCCAAAACCTTGTTAACTTCGCCGCGCACTTGCCGCAAATACTGCCAGCGAGTAGCCAATTCTGGATTGTGCCATGAAGCATCAATTTGCACCCAGCCGGCTTCAAACACGGACTTGTAAGGAGTCGGATAGGGAAGGTACTGCCAAATATCCTCAGCCATGTGACACAACACAGGTGCGATCGCCCTTGCTAAATTCTCCACAGCAATTGCAATCACCGTCTGACAACTGCGGCGGCGAAGGGTATCTGTCGCACTGATGTAAAGTCTGTCTTTGGCAATATCCAAGTAAAAATTCGACAAATCCACCGTGCAGAAATTTTGCACCGTTTGGAAAAATCGGGAAAATTGGAAGCTTTCAAAAGCATCTTGGACTTCCGCAAAAACTTCACCCATTCTGTGCAGCATATAGCGGTCGAGTTCCGGCAATTCCTCGTAAGCAACGGCATCTTTTGCCGGATCGAAGTCGTGCAAATTGCCCAGCAAAAACTTAGCTGTATTGCGAATTTTGCGGTAAACATCCGATTGCTGTTTGAGAATGTTTTTGCCCAAAGGCACATCAGCGGAATAGTCTACCGAAGACACCCACAACCGCAAAACATCGGCTCCATATTCCTTAATTACGACCGCCGGATCGACGACATTGCCTTCAAATTTGCTCATCTTGCGGCCTTTTTCATCGAGCACAAAACCGTGAGTCAAAACAGTTTTGTAAGGAGCAACGCCGTTAGTTGCTACACTGGTAAGCAAGCTGGATTGAAACCAGCCGCGGTGTTGGTCTGAACCTTCCAAATAGATATCAGCAGGATAGTTTAATTCCGATCGACCTTGGGCAACTGCGGCCCAGGAAGAACCCGAGTCAAACCATACATCCATCGTGTCGGTTCCCTTGCGGTAAGTGCGGCCGTTATTACGGTAAGATTCCGGCAGCAATTCATCGATCGACAATTCCCACCAAGCATCAGAACCTTTCTCGGCAAAAAGGGCTTGCACATGGGCGATCGTTTCTTGATTCAGCAGCGGTTCGTTGGTTTCTTCGTCGTAGAATACCGGAATGGGAACGCCCCAAGTTCGCTGGCGAGAAATACACCAATCCGATCGATCGCCCACCATTGCAGTAATCCGATTTTCCCCTTGGGCGGGAATCCAATTCACATCGGCGATCGCTTTTAGGGCTTCATCGCGGAACCCTTCAACGGAAGCAAACCACTGTTCCGTCGCCCGAAAAATGGTCGGCTCTTTCGTGCGCCAATCGTAAGGATAAGAGTGAGCGTAACTTTCCTCTTTAATCAAACAATTTGCTGCTGCAAGGGCATCAATCACTGCGCCATTGCCGTCTCGGACGCCTTTTCCGAGGACATTTAAACCTGCAAACTGTCCTGCTTCTGCGGTGAAATTTCCGTTTTCATCTACGGGCGTTAAAACTGGTAAACCGCAGCGTTTTCCGACGATAAAGTCTTCTTGTCCGTGCCCCGGTGCAGTGTGCACTAATCCCGTACCAGAATCAGCGGTAATGTAGTCGCCGCCGGCAACAATTGGACTTTCGCGATCGAACAGCGGGTGTTTGTAGATGCAGCCTTCTAACTCTTTGCCTTTGAAGGTGGCAAGTATTTTTAATTCAGTGTTAAAAGTTGCCGACAGCCGATCAACCGCATCGACAGCTACTAACATAAATTGTTGTGCGATGTGGGAATTTGCCGGCGGTTCCACCACCGCATAAGTCAATTCGGGATTAACTGCGATCGCCAAGTTTGCCGGAATTGTCCAGGGGGTAGTCGTCCAAATCGCCGCCCAGAGGCTCGGCATATAGCGCTTGAGCTTCGTTTGCAGGGATTTTGACAATTTTTTCACATGAAAGCCGACGTAGATGCTGCGCGACGTGTGGCCTTCGGGATATTCCAATTCCGCTTCGGCGAGGGCTGTTTTCGAGCTCGGACTCCAGTGAACAGGTTTGAAGCCGCGGTAGATGTAGCCTTTGAGAACCATTTGACCGAAAACGCCGATTTGAGCGGCTTCGTATTCGGGTTTCATGGTTAAATACGGGTGTTCCCAGTCGCCCCAAACGCCGTAGCGCTGGAAGGATTCGCGCTGCTGTTCCATTGTTTGCTGCGCGAAGGCGGCGGCTTTGCGGCGGAGTTCGATCGGGGTAAGATTTAGCCGATCGTCCGATTTCATGTTTTGCAAAACTTTAAGTTCGATCGGCAATCCGTGACAATCCCAACCCGGCACGTAGCGGACTTTTTTACCGCGCAGCATTTGGTAGCGGTTGATAAAGTCTTTGAGGATTTTGTTGAGGGCGTGGCCGATGTGGAGTTGTCCGTTAGCGTAGGGCGGGCCGTCGTGGAGGATGAACAAGTCGCCTGGGTTATTCTCGGATAGGCGATCGTAGATTTCTTGATCGGCCCAAAATTGTTGCAATTCTGGTTCCCGTTTGGTGGCGTTGGCGCGCATATCAAACTTGGTTTTGGGCAGATTTACCGTGTCTTTGTAAGATTTAGCTTCCATTTTTGACAAACTTTTTATGTAGTTAGTTGTTAGTAGTTAGCGGTTATTTGAGAGATGATATCAAGTCCAGTTAAATAATCATAATTAAGTTTGTAGTGAAGACCGCAAGTCCTCTCTCGTCCTTGAAGAGCTGACAACCAGATATTCTAGTATAAGCGATCGACCGCACATTTGATCGAACCAAATCCGTAGAGATCTCTCTCTTCTCGAACTCTGCGCCCTCTGCGCCCTCTGCGGTTAAATCATTCCGGTCGAACCATAAACGATATCACAAATCGACCTTGGGCTATTCCGTTAGCCAACTGAACATTTCACCGACGGTGAGATTGAAGGATTCAGCAATTGACACTTGCAGTCGGTTTTAACCGACTTTCGCTATGAGACAGGGAATTCATTCCCTGTCGGAATGTCGGAATGTCGGAATGTCGGAATGTCGGACTCGGGCAAGTGAAAACCCCTCAGAGGAACAGTCCCAACCCACGGCTAAAAGCATTACCAATACGATCGCACAATGACGCGGCGGGCACTCCCTGTCCTTCCTGTTCCCATTTTTCCACGAGTTGGCGGCCCAGGGGCGTGAGGCGAAAACTGTCGGTAATCCCTTGTCCGTCTACTTCCCGCCGCAACACGCCGACTTGGATCAGCCAGAGTAGGGAGTTTTCAGCTACGAGTTCGGATACGGGCGATCGGGTGTAGCCGCTTTCAACACCGGAATTTGAGGCGATCGCAGTTAGGAAAACACTGTTATCGCGGATGGTCTGAAAGAAGTGTAATAGAAAAGGGGAACAGCGGACGGCGCGATCGGCTCTTTTGACGGTGCGATCGGGATAACTAATAGATTTAAACGCTTCGGATGGGATAAAAGTCATTGAGAGAACCTCTGAATAGGTTGTATATTTTTAATTGTTACCGATTATATGGTAAGTTTGGCGGTTGATTTACTAAACCAAGAAACTATCTATCTCATCAATAAACCTTTTGAGTTGGTTAACTCTCTTAACCAAGTCCAAATACAAAAATTCATAATCAAGATTATTTATAATCTCTTGCGAAGTTATTTCACTTTTATCATAATTTCTACTTACTAATCGATAAATATCCTTTAAATCTTGACTGGGATGTGGTCTTTGTTCAATATCAATATTTATTAAATCTAAACCTAATTGTTGCAAAATAAAATCTGGGATTAAACGGCTATCTAATTTATAAAAATAATGCCATTCTGCTAAAAACCATGCTTCTATTTCCATAACAGCTAAAGTTATATAAATTGGAATTCCCATTGGCTGCACCAGCTTCAACCATCCTTTAATTCCTCCTTCTACTTGTCCCTTTTCACTTAAAGATTTTGGGTATAAATCTCTCAAGCCTAAAATTTTTTCATAGCCACTATTCGTTAGACTTTCATGCTGTTTTCTGATATCAGAAACTACATGAGCATCACAACCGCAATCATATAAAAGAACAAAAAAAGGAGCATTTTTTATGGTACTTAATTTAAGGGGTTGAATTATACGACTAGCTTTGCCACCTTGAAATTTATAAGTTTCAATATCTATTTCTTTGTATCCCGCAATTTCCTGAAATAACCTTTCAACAAATATCTGTTCTGTTTGTCCTTCAACAAAACAAGCAATTTTCTTTGGTGTCATAATTTATTCTGCCTCTTCATCACCTTCTTTTTGTAACAGAAACTCACTGGTGAACAAATCAAAGTTATTAAGTCCAATAAACTTAAACTCCTCAATCTTCTCGCGTGAATTATAAATATTATGTAATTTGGCACTCCCAGGAGTTCGTTCAATCAATGACCAATATTTTAACGGAACACCATTCATAATAAACTCATCATTGGTAGTCATAATAAGTTGAATTAATCCTGTTTCAGCTTTTTTTATTAGAATTTTAATTATAGAGGAAGAGCGTTGATAATCTAACCCTTCTCCAATATCATCAATCACAATACAACTAGGTTTACTCGCTAGTAAAGAGTAGTTAATTTGAATAAACAATGATAAAGCTCGAAACATTCCTTGTGAAATTTCGGCTTGTTCTGTCACGGAAGTTAAATCTGCTTCCTTAATGTATAGAGATTGTGGTAAGTCCTCTGAACTATCAGCAGCAGAAATATCGGAATTGATGGAAGATGGCACTTTTATTCCAACTTCTGATAACTGATAACCAATTTTCGTCATATCAGAGATAATTGCTTCTATAAACTGCTCGCCAATTTCCTGTTTTCCCAGCGCAAATATACCGACAACAGAGCTAGCATCTTTGACCTTTATATCATTTTTTGATAATTCTCGGTCTCGGGGAAAGGGAGGAGCCCACATAACCTTCTTACCTAGTTCTGTTCCAAACTCATAAAATCTTAGGGAACTAGACCATTGATATAAACCCTCTAAAAATGGATGCTGAATAGAATCTCTACGCTTAACAACTGCGAGTTCTGTTGGGTCAGTTTGAAAATCAATATTTTGCTTAATTTTCTTGGCGAATATAATACCTTCACCTGATTCAGCCCTATCTAAAAGTGGCTCATCACTTTCACTGTATATAATTAATTTTTCTTGAATTACCAGACCTTTCTCTATTTTCAATATATATTCTGTTCTTTCTTCAGGTTGATCAATATCAAACCACAAATGCCATTCAGAGCTTTTGGCTTGTGGAAGACGAGACCTACTATTTGATAGTAACTCTGACAGAGTATATATGATCCTCACAATTTTTGATTTACCAGTAGCATTTTTACCTACAATTAAATTTATTGGGCTTAATTGACATTCTTCGACTCGCCATTCATCAGGCAGACCTTTATTATACACATAGTCAAAAATATCTAGCTTCATAAATTTGTTACCTTTATTACAAAATTTTTATAACACTAAAATGAAACACTTATAATATAACACGCGATCGCCAATCTGAGAATTACCACCGCAGAAACACCTCGACCCCAGAAAGGTATAGAATACTTAGAATAGAGCAATCAATTTACCCACTATGACAGAAGACAAAACATTGACAACCGCTAGCGGAATTCCGGTTGCAGATAACCAGAATTCCTTGACAGCAGGTGAACGCGGGCCAATCCTCATGCAGGATTTTCACCTGATGGAAAAACTGGCTCACTTCAACCGGGAACGCATTCCTGAGCGCGTTGTCCATGCCAAAGGGGCCGCTGCATTTGGCACGTTCACCGTCACCCATGACATTACTCGCTACACCAAAGCTCATATATTCTCAGAAGTTGGCAAACAAACTCAGGTTCTCCTGCGTTTCTCTACCGTAGGCGGCGAACAAGGTTCAGCGGATGCCGAACGTGACCCCAGAGGTTTTTCGATTAAGTTCTACACCGAAGAAGGAAACTGGGATTTAGTAGGCAATAACACGCCTGTTTTCTTCATCCGCGATCCGCTCAAATTCCCTGATTTGATCCACACCCAAAAGCGCCATCCCCAAACGCATCTCAAAGATGCTGACGCAAAGTGGGATTTCTGGTCGCTGAGTCCAGAAGCTTTGCATCAGATAACTATTCTGTTTTCCGATCGCGGTACGCCGAAAAACCACCGCCAGATGGACGGTTTTGGCAGCCATACCTTCAGCCTAATCAATGCTCAAGGAGAACGGGTTTGGTGCAAATTCCACTTCAAAACCATGCAAGGTATTGATAATTTCACCGCCGAAGAAGCGACGCGGATCAAAGGCGAAGACCCAGATCATTCGACTCGCGATTTGTTTGAGGCGATCGACCAAGGTAATTATCCCAAATGGCGGTTTTGCATTCAAGTAATGACCGAGGCCCAGGCCGCAGAATATCGCGAAAGCCCCTTTGACTTGACAAAAGTGTGGAAGCATTCAGAGTTTCCGTTAATTGACGTGGGAATTCTTGAACTCAATCGCAATCCACAAAACTTTTTTGCTGAAGTGGAACAGGCGGCATTTTCTCCTTCTAATGTCGTTCCAGGTATTAGCTTCTCTCCAGACAAAGTGCTGCAATCTCGCATCATGTCTTATCCAGATGCTCAACGCTACCGTCTCGGTGCAAACTATCAGCAATTGCCCGTCAATCAACCAAAGTGTCCGGTGATGCACTATCAACGGGATGGCGCAATGGCACCGGGTAACAACGGTGGTAGCGGGCCCAACTACGAACCCAACAGCCACGAGGATGCCCCGAAGCAAAACTCGGTCTATGCTGACCCAGCTTGGGACTTAGGAAATGTCAAAGTCGATCGCTACGATCACCGTAAGGGCAATGACGATTACACCCAGGCAGGAGACCTCTATCGCTTGATGAAACCCGACGCACAGCAGCGGCTTGTCGCTAACATTGTGGAAAGTTTGGGTGCAGCAAAACCGGAGATTCAGATGCGCCAACTGTGCCATTTCTTCCGCGCAGATCCGAATTACGGCCGCCAAGTCGCAGAAGGTTTAGGAATTGCGATCGATCCGTCTATGATGCCCGCTGCCGCTCAACCGGTTGGTGTGTAGAACCTACGAACATTCAATTAGACATCTGCTTTTTAGCAGATGTCTATTGAAACTATGCGTGTAACAGGCACTCTTACCCCGCGTCTTAGGTGCAAATTAAATGCAGTACAGCTTAACGTCATGGAGTTGGGGGCGATCGCGATTTTTAGCAATTGTCTCTTGAAAAGGCACAGAACCAAGTAAAATAAATTGAGGAACTGCAATAAAAACCAAACAAGAGAAACCAAACTATGACATTACCAATTGGCTGTGCCGCTCCTCAATTTACCGCCACAGACACCAACGGCAACACCGTCTCCCTCTCCGAATTCGCCGGTAAAACCGTAATCTTGTATTTCTACCCCAAAGATGACACCCCTGGCTGCACCAGACAAGCCCAAAGCTTCAAAGCAGCTTATGAAGAATACAAGGGCAAAGATTTAGTAGTTCTCGGTGTCAGCCGAGACAACGAAGAATCGCACCAAAAGTTCACAGAAAAATATGGTTTGCCTTTCCAGCTATTAGCAGATGTTGATGGCACAATTACCAAAGCTTACGATGTCGAGAAAGGCGATTATGCCAAGCGCGTCACTTTCGTCATCGACGGCACCGGCAAAATTATTCAGGTTTATGAAGGGGAAACCATGAAAGTTGACACTCACGCTCAAGATATTCTTGTCACCATAGTTTAGCCGAAGTTTAGTCGAAATTTAGCCGATCGCACTAACACTCCTGCACGCACCAAACGGCTAAAAACCCGGTTTCTTACTAGATGCCTCGTTGCTATAAGCAATAAGCAATATTCTCCTAGAAACCGGGTTTTTTTCGTAAGTCCTGACTCAGCAAATGAGGGGTCAAGGGTACAGGGGGAAGTAACCTACTCGAACTAAATTCCTTCCCTCAAAACTTGCACCACAAATCCGCTCAACCAGGCATATATTCGGTTAAGGTGCTTATTGTACGCCTAAAGTTAGATTTGTGGCGCAACTCCCACCAATAATTAAAAACTTATACTGGAAAAGGCATTAACCGCCCGTAGGGTGAATCTAGGGGCGATTTTGTCCTGGTTCGAGTCATTGTGTTTGATAAAATCAGAAGTTATCCTTGCTTTAGCTGAATAACTAAGTAGGTAGAGGGATATATAATGACAACCAACAACATTATTTTGAGTTACTTAGGCCCGCGAGAAATAGAGGCCAATAGAGCCACTGTCTTAGTTGGCAGTTTTGACAAAAATCTAGTGGCAGCGATTTCAGCAGCAGAAGGCTCAAATGCGCTGAATGTGGAGATCAATCTCTCTAGAGGCTTTTGGAACATCAGTTTAGAAAAAGGATTCGATAGCGCAGGAACTCGCACAGTGCAGGTGAGGGCAACTGATAAAACCGGCAAAGTTATTGGCCAACAAACAATTAACATCAAAGTTAATCCTGCTTCTGTGTCACCCGCTCAATTCTTCACCTTAATTACTCTCACAGATACCAAATTCAAAGTCGGAACATTGCCCGCAAGCAATCTCAACAACCTGCAAAAAGCGGATATACCAGCAGGTAAAACTTATCAAATTAAGGACTACGAGTTAGAAGACGGTCACCTGAATGTTCAACTAAACAATCCAATTCCTCCGGTGGGAACCTCTGGCTTTTTCTACGAAAAACACGTACTTATAACCAAAGGCGCAAAAATTCTCATATTCGATCGCGCCGACTTGCCGGTTCCGCCGCCTGGAATGCAGTTACTGTGGGTGATCAAAAAGACCTGGTTAAAGTTTACCCCCGCAGATTCTGGAACTTTAGGATCAACTCAGAAATTACAATTTAACCCGGGAGAAACTTTCAATATTCTCGGCTACGCTTGCGTGGAAAACCATTTTCGAGTCGCTTTTGCTCGGGCAGTTCCTAACTTGGGAACTTCGGGATTTCTGTACTGGCAGCACGTCCAAATTTTGCGAGACGGCAGGGGAATTGAGTATGATAGAAATGCAGTTACGATGACAATCATCAAAACGACTGTGTTTAAAAAGCGCCCGCTAAATGCGGCTAGCCTGCCACCCGAAGAAAAAACTACCTTGCCGGCGGGAAGGATTTACGGAATTGCCGGATTCTCGATCGAACAAAGCCACATTAAAGTCTCGCTGACCGAGAATTTGCCGCAATTTGGCAATACGGGTTTCATTTATCCCGATTTTGTGCAATTCAGTCGCGGTGGGACATCTTTTAATCCCGCTGTGAATTTAACTTATCAAGGGCCGTCAGAAGTTTTGGTAAATCAGCCGATCGTCCTTCGGGGTACTTTTGACCGGCAACAAGCAGCAAAAATTGACGTGATAGCTGAGGATACATTTCCCCTAAGCGTCACGCTAAACCAAGAGACCAGCACTTGGCAAGTTAATTTGTCTAAAGGATTTAGCGTAGCGGGAGGTCGGTGGCTGAGGTTGCGGGCAACTGACAGCAAAGGCAACGTTACTGGCAGCCAAATAATTTACATTACCGTAACTTCCGATCCGCTAACTGTCGGGCGAGGTTTGACCTTAAAGATAGTTTCGGACACTTTATTTAAGGTAGCTCCCCTTGATTCTTCCCGGCTCAACAATCAGCAAAAAGTTTTTGTCAAAGCAGGCCAGACGTTGGCCGTTAGCAAATACGGATTTATGGACGGGCATCTCAAGGTGGTTCTGGATTCAGCAATTTGGCCGATCGGCACTTTTGGCTATTTTTATGAACCCGACGTTCAGCTTGCCAAAGGTACTCAAATCCTAAAATTTAACCTGGCTGACGTACCGAATAGCAACGTCAGCGCTCAACTGTTAGTAACTCAAACAACTCAGATTAAAGCTAAACCTGAAGATTCATCGAAACTGCCTGCCGATCAAATGGCTGACCTACTTTTAGGCACTACCTATGCCATTACTGGTTATGCCTGCATTTTGGGGCATTTCCGAGTAACTCTAGCCGAATCTATTCCCGGTTTCGGCAATATCGGATTTATTTATTGGCAGGACGTTAAAATTAAAAAAGACGGCAAAGAAGTTCCCTTTGACCCCGATGCTTTGACGATGACAATCCTGCAAGCAACTGTGTTTAAAAAACGGCCGGTAGATTCTGCTAGCCTGAGTAGTAGCGAGAAAACTACGCTGCCTTTAGGTCGAGTTTACGGCGTGAACAGCTACGGTGCGGAAGGATCTCACCTGAAAGTTTCCCTGACTGAAGAACTGCCGAATTTTGGCAATACAGGTTATGTTTTTCCTAGTTTTGTTCAGTTCAAGCGGGGAGATAAAATTTTCGATCCGGTTCCGAACAATGTGGAATTGAACGTGCCGTATTTTTCGCAGCGGGACAATCCGCGTTTTGACTGGTCTACTTGCAACGTAACTTCGATCGCGATGGTATTTTATTACTACGGCGTTCGTTCTCAGTGGGGCGGACAGTTGGAGGATGAGTTGTTGCAGTGGTGTTTCGACTATGCCGGCCAGGGTTCTCAAACGGATCACAGTGTGCTTTCGGCGCTGATTCAGGCCTACGAGTTTAAGACGAGTTTTAGTACGACTCGCACGTGGGCCCAGGTGCGATCGGAATTGCTGAATCGGCGGCCAGTAGTTTTAGCCGGAGATTTTACTGCGGCCGGTCACATTCTGACTTTAATTGGCTACAATTCTCAGGGTTATATCGTGCAAGATCCTTGGGGAAATGCCCTCACCGGTTACAGCGATACTGAGGGGAGAAAGTTGATGTATCCCTACAGTTATGTCAATCAAGTTGCTGGGCCAGATGGGAATGTTTGGGCGCATTTTATCTCTAAATAATCTTTTGAGGTGCGATCGAGATTGCGACTGTCGCTCCGGCTAGGGTTGGCAGTGCATTTGTGTCAATTTACAGCAGATTGCAGGTTTATAGGTACTATCAATATCCCCGTAGGGACACGGCATTGCCGTGTCCCTACCTCTATTAGATATATCGTTGGTATCGCAGTCTCGATCGCCGGCAATCAATATTACTTAATAATTTGAGCTATTTTCATGGGTAAAAATTTACATAGATTTCTGAAAAAAATGTTAGGTTTGGTACAAATTTTACACGATCTAATCAAAAGTCGATGACAAGTCGATGAGAACTCACTCAAGTTCTCAAATAGCCACCTGATTTAATAGCAATACGGTAGAAAGTCCGATCGACCCGATTTGGATATCCCCCCAGTTTTTGTAGGGGCAATCCCCCCGCGGTTGCCCTCGTGGGGGGTGGGGAGGCACCCTTGGCACTCCCAAGGTCGATCGAGGGACTATTTATCAATACATCTTTATCAAATCTTTACAGAGTTTTATGCAATCAAGCCTTATGGTTGATACAACAAATTTTCAGTCTTTTTTAAACCAGGAATTAGGTGGTGTGATGCCAAATTTTAATTGTCAAGTTTCAAGAAGTGCGATCGCCTTTATCGATTCTCAAGTTGAAGATTATCAAAGTTTGATTGCCGGAGTAACATCGGGTACGGAAGTAGTGGTTTTGGATGGGAACAGGGATGCGATCGACCAAATTACTGAAATTTTAGCTCTTCACACCAATATAGACAGCATTCACATCATTTCTCACGGTGCTCCGGGTAGCTTGCAACTGGGCAAAACTAGATTGTGTTCTGAAAATCTGGAAACTTATTCCAAACAATTTCAGCAGTGGGGAAGCGCTTTAAATCTGGGTGCGGACATTCTGATTTACGGTTGCAATGTCGCATTGACATCCTTCACCTTCATCCAGCGCATCGCCAAACTCACAAATACCAACGTTGCCGCCTCCAAAAACCTCACCGGAAGTGCAGCAAAAGGCGGCGACTGGGAACTAGAAGTCACAACCGGGAAAATAGCAGCCTCTTTAGCATTCCGGCCTGAAGTTCTAGCAGCATACAGCCACATCCTCTCCACCTTCAGTGAAGCCGGGAACTATAGTGTCCCCTACTACCCCCAATACATGGGTACGGGCGACTTTAACAGCGACGGTTTCCTCGACTTAGTAGTGCTAAGCAGCGAAGATATTGCCATATTGTTGGGGACGGGTACTGCGGGTGGCTTTGGTACTCCTATCAAATTATTTAACCCAGGTAGCGGCGAGCAGCACTCTGACATTGCTATACAAGACTTTAATGGAGATGGCAAACTCGATTTAGCTGTAGCGAATACTAAAAATAATAGCGGTACCAGTCAAGTCAAAGACGGTTTCGTTTCCATCCGGCTGGGGACAGGTACTGGCAGTTTTGGCAATCCTACTAACTTCAATCAAGGGACAGATCCTTGGTATATCGTAGCGGGCGACTTTAATGGAGATAGCAAGGTAGATTTAGCTACAGTATCGGCTAACAACGACAAAATTTCAATACTTTTCGGAGACGGTACTGGTAGCTTTAGCACTCCCGTTAACATTAAAACATCAACATTCAAAGATGGTGTTACCACAGCCGACTTTAACGGCGACGGCAAACTCGATTTAGTCACCTTCAACTCTACATCGAATAATGACAACCGAATCTCCGTTTTCTTAGGAGATGGTAATGGCAACTTTAACGCCCCCATTAACGTTATTAATACGAGGGCTTTTTCTATTGAGAAAGAGAGCACCGTCACAGGCGACTTTAATGGCGACCGCAACATCGATCTCGCTGCAATTAACTATGCTAAGGATGCTGTATCCGTTTTCTTGGGAGATGGTAAAGGTAATTTTGGTACTGCTGCCAATTTTACTGTGTTACAATATTCCGATTCTCTAATTGCAGGCGACTTTAACGGCGATGGCAAACTCGATTTAGCCACGTTGGATGAGGGTGCTCGTAGTAACAAATTTTCACTCTTGTTAGGAGATGGTACGGGTAATTTTGGTACTGCTAACACCAACTGGGAGACTACGCTAAATGATAATTCAACTAACCTTATTTCTATGGTGGCAGGAGATTTCAATGCTGACGGCAAGTTAGATTTAGCTACAGGAAATAGGTCGAATTTCACTACTTCGGACTTCTCTGATAATGTCTCGATTTTACTGAATACATCCAATCCAGTTAATTTCGGTGCGGCCACTTACAGCGTTACCGAAGGAACAACAGACAAAGTAGTTAATATTCCTATCACCATCAGCGGTGGCACTCCCTTAAGCGATGTAGTTGTGCCAATTGTCCTCGACCCCAGCAGCACAGCCACCGAAAATTCAGACTACACCTTTTCCCCTACTTCGATTACATTCCCCGCAGGTTCAACAGGTGACGCACTCACCAAGAATATTGCAGTTACTATCAATTCTGACAAGATACCTGAAAACGCCGAAACCGTAATTTTCAATTTTGGCACAATTACTGGTGGCGTTGCCGATACAACAAAACAAACAACGCTAACTATTGCAGCTAACTTTGATATTTCTTATGCCATTGCCACCGATACCGCCAGCATTGACGAAGGCAATAGCGACAAAAAACCTCTAACTTTCACTGTGACTCGCAGCGAGGGCACTAGCGGGGCAAGTAGCGTCAATTATGCAATAGAAGGAACAGCTACCAACGGCAGCGATTACAACAACATCGGCGGCACTTCTGGGGCAAAAACTGCTACTGGCACGATTGATTTTGTAGCGGGTGAAACATCGAAAACTATTACTATCGATGTGTTAGGCGACACCACGGTTGAACCCGATGAAACTATTACCGTCACCCTGTCAAATCCCACAGGTTCAGCAACAGTAACACCGATAATTACTGCTGATACTGCTACCACAACTATTATTAATTACACTGCACCGACACCAGAACCACCAACACCGCCGACACCGCCACCAGCACCACCAATACCGAAAATTACGGCTGATGAGGACGATCGTGGGACGATTACAATTAATGGGGAAGTAAATGCAGTTGAGCAGAATGCCGGAAATGTAGCCTTTAGTTATTCTCAATTCAGTCTTAATGAAGACAGAATTGCCGTTGCTGCTGTAACAGTAACTCGTAGCGGGGGAAGTGATGGGGCTGTCAGTGCCACGATTAATTTGAAAGATGGCACCGCTAAAGCACCAGATGACTACAATAATGAACCCATTACCGTTAATTTTGCGGATGGCGAAACCAGTAAGACAGTCATTATTCCCATTGTCAATGATGCGATCGCAGAAAAAGATGAAACCGTCAAACTGACCCTAACTACTCCCACTGGAGGAGCAACAATTGGTCGACAAAATACCGCAACGCTGACTATTCTCGATAATGATATTACCCCCATAATCACATTCCCTCAAGGGGTTTCTGGTAGCAATAAGGGTGAAACTACGATCGCGATTGCGGGTGAGAAGTTTTCACCAACGGATCGAATGAGCTTAATTGCTCCCAATGGTACCACAAAAGCTGCTAGTAAAGTTTATTGGGTGAATGACAAAGAAGCTTGGGCAACTTTTGATTTGCAGGGGTTAGACACTGGAAAATACGATATCAAGGTTGCAAATGAGGCAAATACTGCTACTTCTAAGGCTGCTTTTACAGTAACCGATGGTGCGTTGGGGAATATTCAGACTAAGTTGAGTTATCCAGCGCCGGGAGTGGTGAATCTAACTTATACAAATGTCGGACAAACGGATGTCACAGCCCCTTTATTTCGATTATCTGCAACCAATGCCGGGGTTACTTCCCTTCAAGGTAGTGTAGCTCAAGAAAATACCACCAGTACAAGCCTCAGCCAACTGCTGAATTTAGGGTTTGGTGGCAGCGATAAGGGTGCAGCAGGGATTTTAGCCCCTGGTAAAAGTCATCAAATTTCCTTTAACTATACTCCCAAGGGCAATGGCTTAATTAACTTTGCAGTCGAACAAGTTAATCCCAATGAAGTCATTGATTGGGCGGCGATTAAAGCAGAATCTCGTGCAGATTATCCTTTTATTGACTCTGGTGCTTGGGATGCCATCTGGAGTAACTTTACAGCAGCAGTCGGGCAAACCTACGGACAGTTTCAGGCTGTCATGGCAGAAGATGCCAATTATTTAAGTCAACTGGGACAAACGACGAGTAATTTAACCCGATTATATGCCTTTGAATGGAATCAAGCTGCTAATACCCTCACTAATGTGGGTTTAATTAGCGCAACAGATGTGGTTGATGCTGCACCGGGATTATCTTTAACGTTTAATCGCACTTTCTCCCAATCTATTGCTGAACGCTACAATTTAGGAACGTTAGGACGAGGTTGGTCTAGTCAGTGGGATTTACGCGCTACAACTGAGAGTAATGGCAATGTTGTTATTCGCAGTGTAGGGAATTTACAGCGATTTTTTGAGAAGCAAACAGATGGCACATTGACTGAATATGGTGGTGCAACTTTAACGATCGCCAATAGTGAGTATCGCTTAACAGAAGCTAACGGAATAGTTTCTCTATTTGGAAGTGATGGCAAACTCAATTATGTTGAGGATACTAACGGTAATCGGATTACTCTGCAATATACCAACGATCTCCTGGCTAAGTTAGTTCACACTAATGGAGATAGTTTAACACTTGCTTACAACGATCGAGAGCGTATTAGTCAGATTACCGATTCTACAGGACAACTTACTACCTACAGTTATGATACCAGTGGGGAACATCTGTTATCGGTGAAAAGTCCCGAAGGCACAACTACTTATAGTTACGATACGGGTGATATAGCAGCGAAAAAACATTCTTTATTGTCTGTTAGTTCGGATTTAGGTTATCAACGTAGTTTTGAATACGACGATCGAGGTCGTCTGACGGAAGAATTTAGTAACGAACAAAGCCAAAGCTTGACCTATAGTTATGATAGCCTAGGCGGTGTTACTGTTACCGATAGTACGGGAGCATCCCAAACGCTTTTACTAGATGACAGGGGTAATCCGAGACAAATTCGGGGAGTTAATAATCAAAATCTGCTATTTCGTTATGATGCGGATGGGAATTTGATTGGTACAACCCTGCCGAATGGAGGAAAAACAGCTTACGGTTACGATAAGTCAGGTAATTTAACCAAACAGACGAATTTACTCAGTCAAGATGTTAAATTTACCTACGATGCCACCTTCGATCAACTGACAGGTTTTACAGATCCCAAAGGGAATGGCGTTAATTATACCTACGATCCTAAAGGCAATCCCACTAAAATCGCATACCCTGATGGCAGTAACCAACAATTTAGCGTAGATGCGTTGGGGAATATTACCAGTGCGATCGACCGTCGGGGTAATACGATTCAATATACCTACAATAAAGACGGACTGCTAACTCAAAAACAATCCGCAGATGATTCTAAAGTTAGTTATAGCTACGACACTAACGGAAATCTTACCACTGTCACTGATGGGACAGGAAGCATTACGATGCAGTATGATGCTGCAAACCAGCTTACTAATATCAAATATCCTACGGGGCGTTCTCTCAGCTATACCTACAATGCCGATGGTCAGCGTACTAAACTTGTCTCTGAAGATGGTTATACGGTTAACTATAGTTACGATCCCGCCGGCAGCTTAAAGACTTTAACTAATGCCACTGAAGAAAAGATTATCGGCTATGACTACGATAGTGCAGGTCGTCTGATTAAAGAAACCAACGGCAACGGGACTTATACCAGCTATGAAT
This sequence comes from Microcoleus sp. LAD1_D3, assembly GCF_036702135.1. Taxonomy (NCBI): domain Bacteria; kingdom Bacillati; phylum Cyanobacteriota; class Cyanophyceae; order Oscillatoriales; family Microcoleaceae; genus Microcoleus; species Microcoleus sp. LAD1_D3. The sequence goes on from NZ_JAUBSB010000001.1 coordinate 98,565, forward strand.
ACGATTTACAGAGTCAGTTAACTGGGTTAATCAATTATCAGGCGGATAATACGGTTAACTCTAAGTTTGAGTATGCCTACGATAACTTAGGTCGGCGTACTAGCATGACCACTTTAGAAGGGACTTTTCAATATGGTTATGATGCAACGGGACAATTAACTTCTGTAGTTACGCCGACTAATCGCACGATTAAATATCAATATGATGCCGCCGGAAATCGCACCAGGGTAACGGATAACGAGACTAACACGAATTACACCAGCAATAATCTGAATGAATATACCAAGGTGGGTAATGCTGTCTATACCTACGATAAAGATGGTAATTTAATTAGCAAAACTGAAGGCGAAAAAACTTCAACCTATACCTATAATGCCGAAAATCGCCTGACTAAAGTAGTCACTCCTCCAGATACTTGGGAATATGAATATGATGGCTTAGGAAACCGTGTTGCTACAGTTTTCAATGGTCAACGAACGGAATATTTACTCGATCCGACTGGTTTAGGGAACATTGTTGGGGAATATAAGGGTAGTACCTTAGTTGCTAACTATACTCATGGCATTGGTTTAGTCAGTCGGGTAAATGGTAGCAATAGTAATTATTATGATGCAGATGCGATCGGCTCGACGGTAGGCTTGACAGCGAATGATGGAAGTTATGTTAACCGTTATAGTTATTTACCGTTTGGGGAAGATTTAACCAAAGTTGAAGGTGTTGCTAATCCCTTTGAATATGTTGGGCAATGGGGAGTCATGGATGAGGGGAATGGACTCGATTTCATGCGATCTAGGTTTTATGATAGTGGTTTGGGAAGGTTTACGGCAGTCGATCCGATCGGAATCAATGCTGGAGATACTAATTTTTATCGGTATGTATTTAATAACCCTACACAATATAACGATCCATCAGGAGAAGTTATCCATATACCACTATTACTGGGAATTGTATTAGTTTATAATGGTGGAATAGTATTACATTATGGAAGAAATGTGTTTAATAATACTCCATCATCTTTATATCATCTAGAAGATGAGGGCTGGATTCATTCTGAGCTAGCAATATTTCATCAACAGGATAAAGGAAATGAAAACAATACAAAATGGTTGAAGCCAGATAAGGGGTGGTTTGGAAGCAGTGAAGCTATAATATCTGGACCTGGACCTGTTAGAACACTTGTGACAGACCCGTTAAACGGGGGAACCTATAACTATTTTGATGTTAGTTGGGGATGGAAGATACCTCACGGTTTTGATGTAATTCCTTATGTGATTCTTGGTAATTCTCCTGATGACCCATCTACCCTATCCACAAGATTGAATCTAACAATTTTTGGCAAAACTCATAACGACCCCCACCTAACAACCCTCGACGGATTACGCTACGATTTCCAAAGCGTAGGAGAATTCACTCTTGTCAAATCTACCACTGACAACTTTGAAATCCAAACCCGACAACAACCTTGGAAAAATAGTAAAAGTGCTTCTATTAACACTGCCATTGCCCTTGAAAATGATGGACAACGTATCGCCTTTTACGCTGGAAAAACCCTATCTATCCTTATTAACGGGAAGGATGCAAACATTCCTGATGGCCAACTCTACGCAGTCGGGAAAAACCTCATTACCCGTTCCGGCAAACAATACAGTATCACTACCGCTAATAATGACTTAATTATTATTGACGATCGAGGTAGTTTCCTAAATATTAATGTCGGTTTAGCTGATAACCGTCAAGGTAAAGTTGTCGGCCTTTTAGGCAACGATAACGGCAACAAAAACGATGACTTTGCCCTCCGCGACGGTACAGTTATCGGCGGCACTATATCCAATCAACAACTCTACGGCGAATATGCCAATAGTTGGCGAATTACCCAAGCAACTTCCCTCTTTGACTACCCTTCATCTCAATTACGGTTGGCTGGGTATGATATGTCCAATGCCACTAATTTGCGGGCATCAAAAATAATTCCGAATCAACCGGAAACGAGATCAGGACAAGATACCACTACCTTTACAGATCTCACATTTCCCAACAAGATCGTCACCTTAGCTACCCTCACCCCCCAACAACGCGCCGCAGCCGAAGAAATAGCCCGAAAGGCAGGAATTACAGATCCAGATCTGCTGGAAGATGTCATTCTAGATATTGTTATAACTGATGGAGATCCGGAATTTATTGAAGCGGCTACCAGTCAGCAACGACTAGAAACTGTCAACGCAGGCAACACCCTAATCAACCCCGAAGGTGTTGGAAACGAATATTTGTTAACAGCAAACGCCATCATTCTCAATACCATCCGCTTCACCAACGAAAACCCCCAGGAAAGCACACCCATTGCCAAAGTTACCATTACCCAACAACTCGATTCCGATCTCAACCTCGATACCTTCACCTTAAATGACTTTGGTTTTGGCGATATTACAATTAACGTTCCCCTTGGCGTACAAAATTACAGCGAAAGACTCGATCTCCTTACTACCAGAGGTGTATTTGTTGATGTTGACGCTGAATTAGACACTGCTACAGGGATTGTCACCTGGACATTTACCGCGATCGATCCCACCACAGGCAACCCTGCTAACAGCGCAACTCAGGGCTTCTTACCTCCCGACGACGAAAACGGGGTAGGACAGGGTTTTGTCGGCTACAGCATCCAACCTAAAGCCAACCCCTCCACTGGCACTCGTATTGATGCCCAAGCCACCATCACTTTTAACAGCCAAACTCCCATCCAAACCACCCCTGTCTTTAATACTTTAGATAATGAGATTCCCACAAGTACAGTAAATCCTGTACCTACCAACAGTAGCCCTGAGTCGATCGAATCCGCACCCAATACCCCAGATACCGAAACTCCCACCAATGCAGTCAATAGCCTCAATTCGGGTATCTTAACTTTTAGTAACCCAGAATTTAGCATTAAAGAAGATGGTAGTGCGATCGCGCCCCTAAAGATCGATCGGGCCAATGGCAGTGATGGAATAGTCAACACCACAATTACCCTAACCGACGACACCGCCACCTCTCCCGCCGATTACAACAATACTTCCATTACAGTTAGTTTTGCCGATGGAGAAACCAGCAAAAATGTAGAAATTCCCATCATTGACGATACCGAAGTTGAGAGTAACGAAACCATCCAACTTAGCTTAAGCAATCCCAGCAACGGTGCTACTATTGGTATCAACAATACCGCCACATTAACGATCGCAGATAACGATACTTTTTCCACGCCAGTTAACAGCCAAGGCAGCAAAAATAACGACACCCTCACAGGTGGAAATAACAACGATACCCTCACAGGCGGTAAAGGAGAAGATACCCTAATTGGCAACGAAGGTAACGATTATTTGGATGGTGGTAAAGGCAACGATTATTTGGATGGTGGTAAAGGCAACGATTATTTGGATGGTGGTGAAGGCAACGATTATTTGGATGCTGGTGAAGGCAATGATATTCTGTTCGGTGGTAAAGGAAAAGATACCCTAATTGGCGGGCAAGGAAATGATAACCTTGATGGAGGTAAAAATAACGATAGTTTAGATGGTGGCGAAGGTAACGATAACCTCAGTGGCGGTAAAGGAGAAGATACCCTAATTGGTGGCAAAGGTAACGATAACCTGAAGGGTGGCAAAGGAAAAGATATCCTAACTGGCGTCGATCCAAATTCTGTCAATGCTGGATTTAGTGAAATTGATATCCTAACAGGTGGCAGAGAGCGGGATAAATTCATCCTCGGAGATACCACCCAATTTTACTACAATGACGGCAATGATGCCGACCTAGGTTTGAGTGACTATGCTCTGATTACTGATTTTAAAGAAGGGAAAGATTCGATTCAGTTACATGGCACAAAGAGTAATTATATTCTGGGTGCATCTCCTGTAGGTTTGCCAACAGGTATCGGGATATTTTATCAAACTACAGACCAAAATGAACTGATTGGTATTGTGCAAGGAGTTTCTGGTTTGAGTCTCGATAGTGATGCTTTTGCCTTTGTGAGTTGAGATGAACAGGACTTACGCACGCTCGATCGAAGAAACCGGGTTTTTTACCGAATCTGTCGGTGGGAACCGAGTATTTCGCAAAAAAACCCGGTTTCTGGGCCCCCGTGCGTAAGTCCTCATGAATTTGGCATTACCACTAATTGGGATGTCTCAGACCTGCGATGTTACAATAGACCTCTTGCGAAAGTCTCAGGCGATGGCTAATTTGTCTTCAAAGAAAGTTCATAATTATAAATACCAGCGATCAAATTAAATCTTAATCCGAAGCGTCTTCTTCGATTACGATATCGGAAATGAAAGTATTCTAAATATATTTAAACTTCGATGGATATTTTCAATGATAATTCTGTCTTTTGCCAGTTGCCGATTGAAAAATTTTTCGGCTTGACTCAGTTTTTGGTTTTTGGTTTTTTTGAGCGGTGTTCTACTATTAGTATGAATCTTTTTGATTCCTTGATAACCTTTATCACCTAGCAATTCAACTTCTTGATTCATCCCTATCTTGCTTTTTTTAAACAAACTAAAATCATGCGTTTTCCCGTTACTAAAAGCTGTACATATTATTTCGGCAGTTTTTTGGTTGGCTAAAACTTGCGATTTTATTGTATGATATTTTTGCTTGCCACTATAATATTTTTTTTGCTTTTTTTGGGGACGCTCTATTTCATGCTCTGACACATCCAACGCTACAGTTTCTATCTCCTTGTTACTTTGATACAGAATCTTTTTGCCAGGTAAATTAAATAAACCTGAATTTATTAAAGCTTTCTCTGTTCTAATTACAATTCGATAAGCATTTGATTCATCAATACCCCATTTAATTCCTAAATGAAAAAAACTCGGATATTCTCGAAAATAGGATAATGTCATTAAGATTTGGTCTTCTGGGCACAATTTACTTGGTCTTCCAGATTTTTTTTGAAAAATTTTTTCCGCTTTGACTATTTTTACCATTTCTTTGAATGTTTCTTGATGTACTCCACAGTAGCGTTTAAAGTCTTTGGCGGTTGACTTTTGTAATTGTTCGTAATTCATATTATGGGAGCTAATTTTTTCTTTTATTTTACTAGAGCGCTCGCACTTTCGCAAGAGGTCTATTCTCGGTACAAATGACGACGATATCCTGAATGGCGGCAGCGGAAATGATGCTTTGATGGGCATGAGGGGCAATGATTACCTCGACGGTGCGATCGGAAATGACTCTCTTTTCGGAGGCAAAAATAGCGATAATTTGCTAGGAAGTAGCGGTGATGATGCTTTGTTTGCAGGTCGCGGTGCTGACATTTTGAATGGCGGTGATGGTAACGATATTCTGCTGGGAGGTAAGGGTGATGATTTGCTGACTAGCGGTTTAGGAAGTGATACTTTGACTGGAGGTGATGGTAATGATAAATTCTTGATTTCCACCAATTCTGGCATCGATACTATCTTGGATTTTGAGGATGGCAAAGATTTGCTAATACTCGCCAACAATCTCACTTTCTCTCAACTCTCAATTACTCAAGAAAACAGTTCAACTTTCATCCGTTTGTCAGCAACCGATGAAATTTTAGCCTCTCTCAATGGAATGTCTGCCAGCTCAATAAGTGCTGCCAATTTCAACCTAGCTTAGAGGAGTCGTAGATACAGCAGATTGCAGTTTATGAAGTGCAGGACACGGCATTGCCGTGTCCCTACGGGGAGCGATATAAAATCCATTTCAGCTACTCTTGTGCTGAATTTTGCGTTTCGCTGCACCAATACCTAGAATCCCAAATCCGGCTAAAGTACCGAAGATAGTAGCAGGTTCTGGTACTGGTTCAGCAGCTTCTTTTTCAAAAGAGCCTTGAATAGCGATCGCATCGTTAGCGCACTCGGCAAAAAAGTTAGCAATATAGTTCCCCGAAGGCATTGAGGATTTATTGAAACTGAATCCGATTGTTTGAGAACCTACTGCATAAAACTGAGCAAAATTAAGACCGAAGACGCTCAAAGTTGCTGGCGTTAAAAAATTGATTTCTCCTACTTTTGTACCAGTAGCTATTGAGTTGAGAACAGTCCAGTTTCCTGTTTGTTGAAAATAGGGGTCTGTAGCAGCTAAATCGCCCATTGATGGGGTTCCGCCTTGAGATGCAACTACCGTATTGAATTGATTTAAATTGCTAAAGCCAGAGTTAGTTTGAGTGACGCTTTTAGCGGTAACATTCGTGTAAACGCCTGTTGTCGCCACGCCGGAGTCATTTCCTTCGGCAAAGCGGATACCAAACAAGCTGCCGTTTGCGTTAGCTGTATTGAAGTTTTGACCGGAAAAATTGAAGAATAAATCGCCGTAGTTGATGTTGCCTCTTTGAGCTAGTGGGTCGGCATATCCTGCTAAACTTAGATTAGAATTGATGGCGATAAAAGCTGTATCTGATGTTTCTTTGATGGCGATGCCATAAAATTCAAATTCCCCGCCGCCGATTTGGGGTCCTGTCACGCCGTCGTTGAAGGAATCGATCGCATAATTCCACCCGTTAGATAGGGTGGCTGCTGTAGCTTTTTGTTGCGGTATTGCGAAAAGGGTACAGAAAATAGCCACTGAGTAAGTCCAGTGGATGCGGTTTTTAGCAATGGATTTCATAAAATGCTCCCTGGGAATCATTGTTAAATTGTCCAGTCTGATCGATCGACTATTCTTAATTTTGAGTAAATCATATATTGCGGCTGAATATATTAAAATATTGCTAAAGTTGGGTCGGGCAATTGCATCATGTTAAATAGATTGCTTAAAACACCCAACCAATGCCAGTAACTAAATATAGGACTTATGCAGAGTATATAGTGTGCCTGGGTCAGTCCTGTATAGGTAAAAATAATTTTCATAAATTGTCTTTCATCGCCAGCCCTGTTCAATCTACCTCTCCAATAATTATTGTGGAACAGGCATCCTGCCTTTTCAAGACAGGCTTTGCTTGAGATGTCTAATAATTATAATTACGTTGGTTGGGATGACTTCATGCCTCAAACTCCTCAAATGCCGATCGCGCACAACAACTTTACTAATATTACCATCAGCGTTCCACCCAACAAACTCTCATGAATCAGCACTTTTTCTGTAAGTGCCGCCCAAAGCGAGAATTGGAGAATCAAAAAAAATCATACGGCAATAGCGATCGCACGTTTTTAAAACATCCAATCAACTTCCTGCCCTACATCCGCTGCAGGCATCGTGGGTTCCTTCTAACTCGGCCGGTGGTTTCTGCACTCTTATGCGCTGCAGAAATCAATCAAATTTTTAAATGCTGTTAATATATCGCCGACAGTTCGTTGACAATCTTGACTCTTCCCTTAATCACAGAACGCAGCAGGCGGTTGATCGAATGTCTATATTCATCGTCGAGAGAGTCGTCCAAAACAGCGGCCATCAAGCCGTAGCGATCGGCTAAAGTCAAACAACCCGTATCCGTAACAGAGGCAAGCATTTCGGAAATAGCGCCGGGGATAAGTTGAACTAAAAACATGAGACGTTCCCTGAATTCGATGCTTATATCATCTCTCGTTCTCCGAAAATTAATAGTGATGCTGGCATAGCACATAATGTGATGTTTTGAGGCAAACTGTGTGACAGCGACCGCTCTAATGTTGTGACGATCTCGTTTTAAGTCTGCGATCGCAGTCACAAAATTAATCTTAGATATTCCAATACCCCCTCTTCCCTCCTAAATCTAAAGATTTAGAGAGATTTTTCGGTTTTGTGGGCGTCTTTACCCATTTCCCATGTATAAAACGCATCGGGCCTATGCGAAATATTCATAAAACTCAATCTTTTGTAAAAATAGCTACGAATATTTACAATCGTGGGCTTTACATTAGCTCATAACAAAGGTGCATGGAAACGCAGCGATCGACCGAATCATCGGTAGCAACTATAACCATAAATAGTTTGGCGACGTTCGAGCCAGCGCCCAGTCAAGCTCAAATGTACAGAAGACCAACCATGCTTAAAAGAAATTCCATCTAGTAACTAAATATACAGTTTTAAATCCATACAGTCACTAAGGTTAGCAGGAAACACACACTTTATGCTCCAAGTCAATACCTCCCCACACCAGCCAGCAGCGAGGGTAAACCGATGACCCAAACAGTAGAACCCAAAGCCCAAGCGAGCCTGAACAAGTTTGAAAAACTCAAAGCCGAAAAAGATGGCTTAGCATTAAAAGGCGAACTCGACCACTTCGCCGCCATCGGCTGGGAAGCAATGAACGAAACAGATCGCGAGCACCGCCTCAAATGGCTCGGCATCTTCTTTCGGCCAGTAACTCCCGGCAAATTCATGATGCGGCTGCGCTTGCCCAACGGCCTCATTACTAGCAATCAAACCAGAACGCTAGCAGAAATCGTCCAACGCTACGGCGACGAAGGCAGCGCCGACATCACCACCAGACAAAACCTGCAATTGCGCGGAATTCGCATCGAAGATGTACCCGACATCTTCCGCCGCCTCAAAGAAGCGGGCATGACCAGCATCCAGTCTGGCATGGACAACGTACGCAACATCACCGGTTCCCCAGTCGCGGGCTTGGACGCCGACGAACTGATTGATACGCGGGAACTAGCGAACCAAGTCCAAGACATGATTACCAACAGCGGCGAAGGCAACCCCGCGTTTTCAAATTTGCCGAGAAAGTTTAATATTGCGATCGCAGGCTGCCGCGACAACTCAGTCCACGCAGAAATCAACGACATCGCCTTCGTACCCGCTTACAAAGACGGCAACATCGGCTTTAACGTTTTAGTCGGCGGCTTCTTCTCCGCCAAACGCTGCGAAGCTGCAATTCCTCTCAACGCATGGGCAAGTCCCAGCGACGTTGTAGATTTGTGCAAAGCAATTTTAACTGTGTTTCGCGATCAAGGCCCGAGAGCAAACCGCCAAAAATCGCGGCTGATGTGGCTGATTGACGAACTCGGAATCGAACAATTCCGAACCGCAGTTGAACAAGAATTAGGTCGCACTTTGCCCGTCGCCGCGCTCAAAGATGAAATCATCTGGGAGAAACGCGACCACATCGGCATCTACCCCCAAAAACAATCAGGGCTCAACTATGTAGGGCTGCACGTTCCAGTCGGACGGCTGCAGGCATCGGATTTGTTCGATTTGGCCAGAATTGCCGAGGTTTACGGCAGCGGCGAGCTCAGGCTCACTGTCGAAGAAAACGTGATTATTCCCAACGTTCCCGACTCGCGGATTGAATCGCTGGTCAAAGAACCGCTGTTGCAGCGTTTTTCGATCGAGCCCGCACCCCTGATGCGAGCCTTGGTTTCCTGCACCGGCGCCAAGTTTTGCAACTTCGCCCTCATCGAAACCAAAAGCCGATCCGTGGCAATGATTGAGGAACTCGATGTCGAACTGTCACTTCCCAAACCTGTGAGAATTCACTGGACGGGTTGTCCCAATTCCTGTGGCCAACCCCAAGTAGCAGACATCGGTTTGATGGGAACAAAAGTTCGCAAGAACGGCAAAACCCTCGAAGGTGTAGACATTTACATGGGAGGCACAGTTGGCAAAGATGCTCATTTGGGTGCTTGCGTCCAAAAAGGCATTCCTTGCGAAGACCTCAAACCGCTGCTGCATCAACTGTTAGTCGAGCAGTTTGGGGCAGTTCCCAAAGAGATTACAGGGGATGTAGCTGTGCTGAACCGGCAACTGCAATTGACGGTTGAGGAGGGCGAAACGGCAGTCCCGGCAGCCAAACCTCAGACATCTACTGTCATTTTCGCTCGATCGGGCAAAGAAGTTGCTTGCAGCGAAGATGAGTACATTCTCGATGTTGCCGAACGGGCCGGAGTCGAACTTGACAGCAATTGCCGGTCGGGAAGCTGTGGCACTTGCAAGCAGCAACTCTTAGAAGGCAAAACAGTCTACGACAGCCAACCCGACGCGGCCGCCGACTTAGAACCAGGGTTCATTTTAACTTGCAGCGCGCGGGCGATCGGCAAAGTGTCGATCGACGCCTAATCTCATAATGTGAGATGCGATGCCAAGGTCGCGAATCAATCTCACATCTCACATTTCCACCATCTCAAAGTACAACAACAATTCAAGACAAATGAGCAACCTTTCTAGAAGAAAATTCATCATCACCGCTGGAGCAACAGCAGCCGGCACCCTCCTAGCCCACGGTTGCAGTTCCGGTTCCACCACATCTAACGGAAGTGCCACCCCCGCAGCCGGCGGCGCATCACCCACCGCCGCCCCAGCAGTCAACATCAACCCCGCCGACGCCCCAGAAGTTACCGCAGCCAAACTCGGATTCATCGCCCTCACCGACGCAGCACCCTTAATCATCGCCCAAGAAAAAGGGTTATTTGCCAAGTACGGCATGAAAGACGTACAAGTTACCAAACAAGCATCTTGGCCAGTTACTCGCGACAACTTAGAACTCGGTTCCGAAAAAGGCGGCATTGACGGTGCCCACATCTTATCCCCGATGCCTTACCAAATGACATTAGGCACTATTACCAAAGGCAATCAGCCAGTGCCGATGTACATTGTCGCCCGGTTAAATACTAACGGTCAGGCAATTTCCCTGAGCAAAAAATACCTAGATTTAAAAGTAGGTACAGACAGCGCACCTCTGAAAGCAGCTTTTGGTAATCAAAACGTTCCTATTGCTATGACCTTTCCCGGCGGCACCCACGACTTGTGGATACGCTACTGGCTAGCAGCCGGCGGTATTAATCCAGATACAGATGTTTCCGTGATTCCCATTCCGCCGCCCCAAATGGTAGCGAACATGAAATCTGGCAGCATGGAAGCCTTTTGCGTAGGCGAACCTTGGAATGCTCAGCTAGTTACTCAAAAGGTAGGATACACCGCCTTAGTAACTGGAGAAATGTGGAAAGATCATCCTGAAAAAGCTTTAGGTTTAAGAGGAGATTGGGTTGACAAAAACCCCAAAGCTGCAAAAGCAATTACAATGGCCGTACTGGAAGCCCAGCAGTGGTGCGACAAGCCCGAAAATCACGATGAAATGTGCCAAATCATCTCTCAAGATAAGTGGTTAAAAGTTCCAGTAGCAGATATTATCGGTCGCTCTAAAGCTCAAATTGACTACGGTACCGGCCGCATTGAAGCTGCCAGCCCTGTGGCGATGAAATTCTGGGCTGATAATGCTTCTTATCCCTACAAGAGTCACGATGCTTGGTTCTTAGCTGAAAATATTCGCTGGGGTTATATCCCGGCCACTACCGACATCAAAGCAACCGTTGATAAAGTTAACCGCGAAGATATTTGGAAAGCAGCAGCGACAACACTTGGCGTCCCCGCCGCCCAAATTCCTACTACCACTTCTCGCGGTGTCGAAACCTTCTTTGACGGTGTGAAGTTTGACCCAGAAAAACCAGAAGAATATCTGAAGACTCTGGCAATCAAAAAAGCATAATTAGTGGGTTGAGTGTTGACAGTTGACTGTTGAGAGTTGACCAATTTTTAAATTGAGTGGAGTTGGGTTTTCTAACTCAACCCACCCCAGACACGGTGAACACTTCAAAGTATCTACAAATAATCGATTATTCACAATACTGCAAAAAGAAAAATGGCAACAAACCTCGCTGTTACTAAAAGCAAAAATCCAGTAAATTTCGTTCTGGATCAGGTTCAAAAAAACCGCCGAAAAATCATCCGACCGCTGGTAGCAATTACAGTTCTGCTCATAATCTGGCAAATCCTCTGCAACAGTCCAGAGTCCAGCTTGCCGGGGCCAATCAAAGCCGTCCAAGAAAGCTGGAATCTGATTATTAATCCTTTCTTCGACAACGGCGGTACAGACAAAGGCTTGTTCTGGCAAATTTTGGCTAGCTTGCAGCGGGTGGCGATCGGCTTTACTTTGGCAGCAGTTCTCGGCATCAGTTTAGGAATCCTGATCGGCACAAACTCCCTAATGTTCGATGCTTTAGACCCGCTGTTTCAAGTATTCAGAACTATCCCGCCCCTGGCTTGGCTGCCGATCGCCCTGGCCGTATTTCAACAGTTCAATCCCTTTGAAGGCATGGGGGTGAAAGCTAACGAAGTTTCAGCACTTTTCGTAATCTTAATTACCGCCATTTGGCCGATTCTAATTAACACCACAGTAGGCGTTCAACAAATACCCCAAGACTACAGAAACGTCGCCCGCGTCTTGCGCCTTCCCAACCAAAAATACTTCTGGAAAATCCTGCTGCCTTCTTCAGTTCCTTACATCTTCACTGGCTTGAGAATTGGTATCGGTTTGTCTTGGCTGGCGATCGTAGCTGCGGAAATGTTAGTCGGCGGCGTCGGCATCGGCTTCTTCATCTGGGACGCTTACAACAGTTCTCGACTCAGTGCAGTGATTCTAGCAGTGCTTTATGTAGGAATCGTCGGTTTGATTTTAGACAGAATCGTTGGTTTCATTGCTTCCAAAGTTGTTCCCGAAGAACAGAAATAGGATTTGGGAATGGGAAATGGGGAATGGGGAATGGGTGATTAGTTATTAGGAAGCGGGAATAATTATATATGCCCAATGCCCAATGCCCAATGCCCAATTTCCCATTAATAATTAGCATCTAGAAATTACCAACTAACCTAAAATAGCCATGTCAGTATTTGTTGAAGTAGACCACGTTGACCGCGTATTTAACTTGCCCAATGGAGAGCAATACATCGCTCTTAAAAATATCGAACTGAAAATTAAAAAAGGAGAATTCATCACCTTAATCGGACACTCTGGCTGCGGCAAATCTACGCTGCTAAATATCATCGCCGGTCTCGACAAAGCAAGTCAGGGCGGGATTACTTTAGAAGGACGCGAAGTCCGCGATCCAGGCCCGGACAGAATGGTGGTGTTTCAAAATTATTCGCTGCTACCTTGGCTGACGGTGCGCGAAAATATTGCCCTAGCAGTAAATGAAATTTACAGCGGTAACTCTCAAGAAGATCGCGAGTTGGTGATCGAACACCACATTAAATTGGTCGGACTCGGACACGCCGCCGACAAACGCCCAGGCGAAATTTCTGGGGGGATGAAACAAAGAGTTGCGATCGCCCGCGCCCTGGCGATTCGCCCGAAATTGCTGCTGCTAGACGAACCCTTCGGAGCTCTCGATGCTTTAACTCGCGGCGGTTTGCAAGACCAGTTGATGAAAATTTGCGAAGAAAGTAAAGTCACCAGCGTGATGGTAACTCACGACGTAGATGAGGCTTTATTACTGAGCGATCGCATTGTGATGCTCACCAACGGCCCGGAAGCGCAAATCGGGCAAATCCTCGAAGTGAACATTCCCCGCCCCCGCAAGCGCATGGAAGTTGTCAACCATCCGAGTTACTACGCGCTGCGTAACGAAATGGTTTACTTCCTCAACCAGCAAAAGCGGGTAAAACAGCGCCGGGCCAAACAACAACCGCCTGTGATCGCCCGCAACGGCCTGGAAAAAATCAACCTCGACATCGGCTTTATTCCCCTCACCGACTGCGCCCCCTTAGTGGTAGCCAAAGAAAAAGGATTCTTCCAAGCCCACGGCTTGGAAGAAGTCACCCTCAGCCGCGAACCAGGCTGGAAAGCGATCGCCCAAGGAGTCGCCGAAGGACGGCTGGACGCGGCGCAAATGGTCGCAGGAATGCCGATCGCCATGCTGTTGGGCATGGACGGTCAAGCCCCTGTACCCGTCTGTAGCGCCCTCACGCTGTCCCGCAACGGCAATTCAATTGTTTTCAGCAAAGACCTTTACAAACAAGGCATTCGGACATTAGAGGATTTCAAAGCTGCGATCGCCAAGAGTCCCGATAAAGTTCACACCTTGGGCATGGTACACTCGGCCTCCATGCACAATCTGCTGTTCCGCTACTGGCTGGCCGCCGGCGGCATTGACCCCGACCTCGACGTGGGCTTGACCGTGATTCCGCCCCCGCAGATGGTATCGAATTTAAAAGCAGGAAACATTGACGGCTACTGCTCAGGCGACCCCTGGAACTCCCACGCAGTCAACAGTGGTACGGGTTTTGTCATGGCCCGTTCCCTCGATATTCTGCCCGGACACATCGAAAAAGTTCTCGGTGTTAGTGAAGATTGGGCTCAGAAATATCCTCAAACCCACCTCGCCCTCGTCAAAGCGCTTTTGGAAGCCTGCGACTACTGCGACGACCGCCGCAACCGCGAAGAAGTCCTAGCATTGATTAGCCAAGAACAATACATCGGCGCCGATCCGAAAGACATCCGTCCAGGGTTCATCGATCCGTACAACTCCGGTACGGAGGCAGAACCAGAAATGCTCTACAATTTCAACCAGTTCTCTGTTGACAAAACCAATTTTCCAGACCGCCTAGAAATGGTGTGGGTGATGGCGCAGATGGCTCGGTGGGGACTCATCCCGTTCCCGAAAAACTGGGTGGAAGTGGTCGATCGAGTTTTGCGGCCCGATGTTTTCGGTCAAGCCGTGCGTGAATTGGGCTTGCCGGATATTGCCAGAGATCGCCGGACGATCGAGCTATTTGACGGCACTGTGTTTAATCTCGACGACCCGATCGACTATCTTCACAATGTCAAAATCAAACGCGCCGTCCGCATTGAAGAAATCTTAATTGAACAAATAGGCAGTCAGTGTTCCATCAAACTGCCAGCTTAGCCAGCAAATAGGAAGAGGGAATGAGGAGCAAGAAATCAGGAAACAAGACTCCACATTTTCCGCTTCCTAAGTCCCTAATTTCAAATTCTCAATCCAAAGTTGTCATGTCTAATTCCTCAACCCAAAATCCAAATCCTGAAAATATGCAAACTCTAAAAACCCCGCAAACAACCACAGTTCAAACGCCCAAGCAAGACTTTCTTACTATTAAAGACGTATCGAAAGTCTACGAAACTCCTAAAGGCCCTTACGTCGTTCTCGACGGTGTAAACCTGACTATTAATGAAGGCGAATTTATTTGTTTGATCGGTCACTCTGGCTGCGGCAAATCAACTTTGCTGAATATGATCGCGGGATTCAACGGGCCGACAAACGGAGAAGTAGCCCTGGAAGGTTCGCAGATTACTGAACCAGGCCCCGATCGCATGGTGGTGTTTCAAAACTACTCGCTGCTACCGTGGCTGACTGCTACAGAAAATATTCACCTCGGCGTGGAAAATGTTTACCCGGAAAAGTCCGCAGACGAACACAATACCATCGTCAAGGAACACTTGGAATTAGTGGGACTCACCGAAGCTTGTAACAAAAGACCGGGCCAATTGTCCGGGGGGATGAAACAGCGGGTGGCGATCGCCAGAGCTCTGGCAACTCGCCCTAAACTGTTGATTTTGGACGAACCTTTCGGAGCTCTAGACCCGATTACCCGAGAAGAGTTGCAGGAAGAATTGCTGAAAATTTGGCGGAAGGAAAAAATTACCGTCATTATGATTACTCACGATATTGATGAGGCTTTGTTTTTGGCTGATCGCATCGTGATGATGACCAACGGGCCTGCTGCTTCCATCGGCGAAGATATGCACATTCCGTTCAGCCGTCCCCGCAACCGGGCGCGGATTATGGAAGACCCGAAATACTACGAACTGCGTAACTTTGCTTTAGAGTTCCTGTTTTCTCGCTACGCGCACCACGAAGAAGGTGAAGCCACGGACTCGGAGACAGAAGCTGTCGCGCTACCGATGCCATTACCTGCTAGCAAAAAGCCTGGGGTTGCTGACAGGTCGATCGCACCTGCACCTTTTGTGCATCATACTGCCGAAGCCCCAGAAGCCTCGTCGATCAAACGCGGCATCCTGGCAGCCTCGTGGTTCGTAGCAATGGTTACTTTAGCTGCCGTCAATATGTCGGTTGTTTCCAGCCAGCTAAAGCAAGCGAAAGTAGAAGAAACTGCACCGCAGGCGGCGACTGCGGCGGCGGTTGTGAGTTCTCCCCCCAGCCCGCAAATCCCAGTAAGTTCGATCGCACCGAATGCTAGTCCTGCACCCATCGCTGCTGCTGCAAGCCCTGCACCCATTGCTGCTGCTAACAGCGCCGTCGCGCCCATTGCAGCCACCACTGCCACATCAGAGATTTCTGACCAAGCCGAACTCGATGCGATCGGACAGAAGTTGTATGCACAAATCGACGAAAAGTGGCGTACAACTCCGACATTTACCGAAAGTTTGACTTATCGGGTCAAAGTCAAACAAAACGGCGATATCCTCCAGTTCGATCCCACAAATAAAGCAGCTAAAGATTTCGTCAAAGAAACTCCTCTGCCAGTTTTGCAAACTCCTGCAGATGCCAGCGCAGGTACTGAAAAAACTGCTGAATTTCAAGTAACTTTTAGCCCCACCAACGGCGGTGTGTTTCAAGTTAAAACAGAGAAGTAGGCGACATAATACTCCCGCACTAAATCTCGGATTGGTATTAACAACCAGGTCAAAAGTAGTACCTGGGCGCTATTTGAGTCATGCAAGAATTCTTCCTCGCTCCCCATAGTGGGGGTGACAAGATTTAGGGCTGGAGTACCTCTGTTTGAGAGGGATTTAGGAGCAGCGATCCACTGACTACAAACCAGATGGCTCGCGAGTTGTAGTAAGAGAGCGGTTAATTTGAAGTGAGGGTATTGTCCGTTGCTGTGAAGCATTTTTGCGGTAATTTAGTAATTATTAAAACGTTATTTGCAGGAACCCTCAGTTCCGACTATAATGATGAATTACCAATTACCCATTAGCTTTCAAAAATTAGCATCTAAAATCACCAGATGGAAACTATAAAAACTCTTTGCCCATACTGCGGTGTAGGTTGCGGTCTAGAAGTTGTTCCCGACAAAAAACAAAGTTGGAAAGTCCGGGGCGATCGCAATCACCCATCAAGTCAGGGCATGGTTTGTATTAAGGGAGCAACCGTAGCAGAGTCTATTCGGAGCGATCGGCTACTGTATCCGATGATGCGAGATACTCTCGACCAACCGTTCCGCCGCGCTAGCTGGGACGAAGCTCTCGATGCAATTGTTAATCGCATCCAAACAATTCGCAGCACCAGCGGCCCAGATGCTTTGTGCGTTTACGGTTCGGGTCAATTCGCAACAGAAGATTATTATATTGCCCAGAAACTAATGAAAGGTTGTCTGGGTACTAATAATTTTGATGCTAATTCTCGCTTGTGTATGTCTTCAGCAGTCTCTGGATACGTTCAAAGCTTTGGCTCGGACGGGCCGCCTTGCTGTTACGACGATTTAGAATTAACAGATTGCGCTTTTATTATTGGCAGCAATACAGCGGAATGCCATCCGATCGTATTTAATCGATTAGCAAAATACCACAAAAAGCATCCCAATGTCAAGATGATTGTGGTAGATCCAAGGCGAACTCCGACTGCTGAAGCGGCGGATTTGCACTTAGCAATTAAACCAGGTACGGATATAGATTTGCTTAACGGAATTGCCTATTTGCTGTTACGCAGGCAAGCAATAGATTCTGAGTTTATTCAAGAATGCACGGAGAATTTTTCAGCTTTTGCTGAGGTTATTAGCAGCTACACGCCGGAGTTTGTAGCCTCGCGCTGCGGCATTACTGTCAGCGAGTTAGAAACGGCGGCAAACTACTGGGAACAGTCGCAGCGCGTTTTGTCTCTGTGGTCGATGGGAATGAATCAGTCGTCGGAAGGCACCGCAAAGGTGCGATCGCTGATTAATTTGCACTTGATGACAGGTCAAATCGGCAAACCGGGAAGTGGCCCGTTTTCCCTCACCGGCCAGCCAAACGCCATGGGAGGGCGGGAAGCTGGAGGACTGTCTCATTTGCTCCCAGGCTACCGTTTTGTGAAAAATGCTGAACACAGAACCCAAGTCGAGGAGTTTTGGGGAATCGCACCGGGAAGTATTTCCCCGAATCCGGGCCGCACAGCTTGGGATATGATCACCGGTTTGGAAACTGGCGATGTCGAGTTGCTGTGGATTGCAGCTACTAATCCGGTGGTGAGTATGCCGGACTTGGAACGCACTAAAGCCGCTTTGCTGCGATCGCCCTTTACTATTTATCAAGAAGCTTACTATCCAACTGAAACCTCCGCCTACGCTCACATCCTGCTGCCGGCAACGCAGTGGAGCGAAAAAACCGGAGTAATGACGAATTCCGAACGCCGCGTTACCTTTTGTCCCGGTTTCGACACTCCCTCCGGGGAAGCCCGCGACGACTGGAGCATTTTCGCCGAGGTGGGACGGCGGTTGGGTTTTGCCGAACACTTTGCTTTCGAGAACAGTGCGGAGGTTTTTACAGAGTACGCGCAGTTGACGCGGGGCCAGCCTTGCGACATGACCGGCCTCAGCCACGAATACATCCGCCAAGAAGGGCCGCAGCAGTGGCCTTGCCGGGAAAACGAGCCTGTGCATCCAGCGAACGAAGCGAAACGGCTGTATACTGACAGGCGTTTTCACACTCCTGATGGGCGGGCGAGATTTTCGGCCTATCACTCCCGGGGACTGGCAGAACCTCCCGATCCGAATTATCCGTTTGTGTTGACGACAGGGAGAGTTTACGGACACTGGCACACGATGACGCGGACGGGTAGAACAGAAAAAATTAATCAATTGCACCCCGATCCGTTTTTGGAAATTCACCCCCGCGATGCTGCCAAATTGCAGATTAAGGAGGGTGATTTGCTGGAAGTTCGATCGCGCCGCGGCAAGGGGCAGTTTCCAGCAAAAGTCACAAAGGCGATCGCCCCAGGTACGCTATTTGTACCCATGCACTGGGGTGCTCTGTGGGCCGAAGGTGCTGAAGCCAATGCCATGACTCATGCTGCACGCTGTCCAGATTCCAAACAGCCTGAGTTAAAAGCTTGTGCGGTGCAGTTGGTGCTGGTTGGGGCAGAAACTGCGGCGGAAGTTGTCGCAGAAGTTGCAGCAGAAGTTGCCGCAGAAGTTGGGGAATTTAATTGGGTAAAATCCACCCTCGCCGTCACTTCTTGAACTGCCGTCCAACTATGGGATGTTACAACTCGCCGAAGAACGAGCGGGAAGCCCCGGGCGATCGACATCAGGATGAACGCGGTTGACGTTCGGCTCAAGACGCTCGGCGAGCGCCAGCAGTCGAAGGATTTGAGATTTACTCCACAGATGAATCTGGGATTTTGAACAAGAGTCTAAAATTTTGATCTCTCCACGACGAGTGTCGGGGGCTTGTATCCGTTTTTCGGGTAACAACCTTTTTCGATCAAGCAATTTTGAGTCCAGACGCAGCCTACACATAAATCTCAACTCCCCCAGCCCAAATCTAAAACCTAAAATCGTTATGCCCTTACGCACCCTACAAGCTGCGTTTCCCCGGCAGAGCCCGGAAACAAGGAAAATTAAATTTATTTATTCTGAGTTTTTCCTTCTTGATTGGGGGTTTTTGCTTCGGCTGAATGCCTTATGGCAAAAGGCTTCTGCTTTCTTTTTAATTAATCGAGTCAGACAATTGCCGTTTGCACCTCAAGGTGCTATAATCGTTTTACAAGGCTTTATTTTCGGCAGTGCAGTTCGTTCGATCGGCGTTCCTCCGGATTTAAATCTCTACACCCTCTGATTCTGGAGAATGTTCAATGTCAATCTATGTCGGCAATTTATCCTACGAAGTAACGCAGGAGCACCTCAACCAAACTTTTGGAGAGTACGGAACAGTAAAGCGCGTTCAGTTGCCTGCTGACCGGGAAACAGGTCGGATGCGGGGCTTCGCTTTTGTAGAAATGTCTACTGAAGCCGAAGAAGCCGCAGCCATTGAGGCTCTTGACGGTGCTGAGTGGATGGGTCGCGACCTCAAGGTCAATAAGGCAAAACCCCGTGAAGAACGTGGTTCTTCTAACAGCGGTAACTGGGGCAACAACGATCGCGGTGGCAATTCTCGTCGCTACTAAACCACCCAAGCTAAATTTTTAGCTATCTTGTATATTGCGTCGGAGCAAGCTGGGAGTCAACAATCATTCTTTGTTGAGAATAGATAGTTAGTTCAGTGGTTGTACCGCGCCTTAAAATCCTCAAAATATTGCTAGGCAATAGTTTGAGGCTTTTTTATGGCAAAAATTATTAATCAGGAGTTCGATCGCGTGCGATCGATTCCTAGTTGACACGAAAAACTATAAAATATAACAGGTAGAGAAAAGACCCTTGTCCAGCGCCAGGGTGGCGCCGCGAAACCAGGAAATCCCAGAGTTGGGCGCTTGCAAAGTGTACCGAACAATGACAGAATCATCAAGAAAGATGACTAAATCACTGGTATGCTGAAAAAAATATTTAGGCAAATTTCTAAGTTAGGGAATGAGGAAAATTTTCTGCATTTTACAGAAAGTGTAGAGGTAATAATATCGAAAATTTTATCACTGGCGATGATTTGGGTAATTCTCCTCAGCGTTTGCGATTTGCTGATTTTTTTAGCAAAAGAATTGGTAAACCACAGTGATAATTTGTTAAAAGACACGTTGTTTGTCATATTTGGGTTATTTTTAAATGTTTTAATTGCTCTGGAAATCTTGGAAAATATTACAGCTTATCTGAAAAAGCACGTAATTCAAGTAGAGCTAGTTATTGTAACTTCTTTGATAGCAGTATCTCGAAAAATCATCATTCTTGACCTGGAAAAAAAAACCGCAGCCGACTTGATTGGTTTGGCGACTGCAATTTTCGCGCTTTCCATCAGTTACTTGATAGTGCGAGTCACAAATAGAGGAAAGGATTAATATTGGGAATTGGGGATGGCGAATTGTTAATAACTAATATCATATCCGGTCGAGCGACCCGAAATGATATTATTCCAATAAACCAGGAGGAGGCACAATTTCAATTCTGCCTTGTTCTAAGTCAACAACTGGTACAATCTCTTCCACAAAAGGAATCAATATTTTTGTTGATTTAGGCTCTTTAACACGAATTTTCCGTGGTTTGCGGGTATTTCTAGGGTCAGCGTTGGCTTGGGGAGTTTCAGGCTGTTTTGGCTTTTCTAATTCTGCGACGACTGTTTCCGGCTGATCCCAGTTCGTTTCTACCTCTAAAAGGTCGTTACCTGCGGGAATAATATCACTTACCTTGCCTAAAATTTCCCCGGTTAACTGGTTAAAAACTTCCATACCGATCAAATCTTGGACGTAAAACTCATCCGATTCAAGGTAAGGTCGATCGGTCTTTTCAACAAACAACTTACAGCCCCGCAGCGCCTCAGCACTATCGCGGTCTTCCACACCCTCTACCTCTACAGCATACAGTCCTTTGCCCGGAATGTAGCGACCGCCCAAAAACTCGATCGGTTCCGGTTCACTTTTGTTAGGGCGCAAAATCCACCGCTTCCCCGGTTCGATAAATCTTTCTGGGAAATCCGAATCGGGATAGACTCGCACTTCCCCGTCCAAACCTTGAGCTGCTACAATTTTACCGATTTCTATCCACTCAGACATAGATTATATCACTCTAATTGCTAGTAATTGATAATTGGTAATTGGCAAGTGGGAATTGCTAATTGGTAATTGGTAACTAGGAATTGGTAACTAAGAATTATTCCCTGGAACCTCTTCTTAACCTCCGTTAAATCCCTTAAAAAATTAAACAATCCGTTACCAAACCTCCCTCTTAAATAAACATCCATCCGGTACATCCGTTAAATCCGTTAAACAATCCGTTGCCGAACTTCCTTCTTTACACCAATCCAGTTCTCAGCGCTACAACTGCTGCTTGCACGCGGTCATCCACTGCCAACTTATTCATAATACCGCGAACATGAGTTTTAATAGTATTTGGACTCAAGTAAAGCGCCGCTGCAATTTCGGGATTGCTGTTACCTTCCACCATTAATTTTAACACCTCCAATTCCCGCTGCGACAACTGACCAAAAGTAGTTGTAGAGGCAGGTATCGGGGGTTTGAGGTGTTCGATAACAGTCCGGGCAATTTGAGGGTCAAGATATGTAGCCCCCTCTGCTGCGGCTGCAATCGCTGCTAACAGCCTGTCTACGGAAGCACCTTTAATACAATAAGCATCAGCACCACTAGAAAGGGCAGCAATAATTTCAGTTTCTGCAGTGTGAGAAGTTAACATTACTACTCGAACTTCTGGCAGTTGTGCTTTAATTTGCTGCGTCGCTGCTATGCCGTCCAGCCGTGGCAAACCGATATCCATCACAATAATATCAGGTTTTAGTTTCAGTGCGGCTGCTACGCCTAAATAGCCGTCTTCTGCTTGTCCTACTATTTCTATTTCTGGGGAATCGGCTAAAACTTGCTCTAATCCCAGTTGCATCATCGGGTCATCTTCAACAATTAAAATTCTCATAATACGAAGGAAGTTCGGCAACGGATTGTGTAACGGATGTAACGGATGTCAGTCCGATGGAAGTCGGAAGAAGGAAGATTCCTTTGTTGTTAATATTTTACATGAAGTTATACCGAACCAATAACAAATAACCCATAACAAGTAACTAATGACTAACTTTTAAAACTTCCACGAATTCGCCCGGCCCAATCCAGGTTTCCGATGCGGGCAAAACTGCTAAACCAGTCGTATTGGCGAGGTTAATTAAATTCGCTGAATTTTGGCTGCCGCTAGCAGGTTCAAATTCCCACACTCCCGCCACTAAATGTAGTTTACCCCAAACATAAGTTTCGCGCCGACCAGGCGATCGCAATTCATCATTACACCTAGCTTTGACAAACTCCGGCCCCCAAGCATCCGCGCCAAGCCCAGAAATTTTTCTCAAAGCAGGCACAACAAACCGCCAACAGCAGACTAAAGCCGAAACCGGATTCCCCGGCAAACCAAAATAGAGACAATCCGAACTCAAACTCGGCGAATCCTGATTTTTTTCACCTCGTTTAAACGCAGCAACCGTTAAAGGTTTCCCCGGCTTAATCGCCACAGAACTAATGTGAATTTTTCCTCCTAAATCTGCCACAATTTTCTCTACATAATCGTAGTCTCCTACCGAGACGCCCCCCGTAGAAAGCACCACATCCGCAGTCGCAACAGCCCCGGATATCGCCTTATTTAAGGCATCTTCATTATCAGGAACAATCCCCAATCGAATCGGTTCAAATCCCATTTGGGACAACAAAACTGTCAAAGCATACTGATTCGAGTCTACCAGTTTCCCCGGCGCCAAAGGTTCGTTTGGCGATACCAATTCGTCACCAGTAGAAAAAATTGCCACCCGCAGCCGCCGATAAACGGGAACTTGAATGCACTGGGCTGTTGCTAACACCGCCATTTCTGCGGCATTGATAACTGTACCGGGAGTTAGCAAAGTTGTTCCTGCTTGATAAAAAGCGCCTTTGTGCCTGACAAATGCTTGCGGTTTTTCAGGAGAAACTAAGATAAAAATACGATCGCCCTCTCGCCTCGTTTCTTCCTGCATTACCACCGTATCAGCACCGGCAGGCATCACCCCACCCGTAAAAATTCGCGCTGCTTGCCCGGATTGGACGGTATTTTGAGGCTGATATCCGGCTGGAATTTCTTCAACGATATCAAGTGCGATCGGTTTTTCGGCGTTACAGTTTTCGACATCCGCAAACCGCACCGCGTACCCATCCATTGCCGAATTGTCCCAATAAGGAAAATCCAGGGAACCAATGACGGGTGCAGCCAAAATGCGCCCCGATGCTGCCAGCAAGTCTACAGTTTCTACATCCCACTGACTGTCGAGGGGTTGCGCCAAATTTAGAACGATCGATTCTGCTTCTTTCACTGACAGCATCACTGTCTCCTTGTTTTGATAACACTCCTGATTAAGTTTAGCAAAGTATCCAGAGATATTGGTGATATAATTTTTTTGTATTGGGGCAGTAAACCTACTTTTTGGTATTAATTGCTTATGACTATTTGTCGCTCTGTTGTTCGACTCAATTGTTTATCTTTCTTCTTGGTGGCGCTGCTGATAATTTCAACTCAACTTTCCGGCTTAAAAGTCAGCGATTTATTCTTTCAACCTTATTTTTCCCCCAATCCCAATGTCGCCTTGTTAACTCGAACTTTCCAAATTTTATGTTCTGTACCCGTCATTGTTTGTACTTTCACCTATGGATTAGCTAAAACTCTTCAACCGCGCCATGTAGAAAATAGATTTATTTTATTTTCCGCTCTTTTAACAGGGGGATTTCTGCTGAATCAAATTTACAGAATTCATATATATATGATAGCAGTAGGAATTCCCAAGCTAGGAGTAAGTCTTTTGTACGCCATTGTTTTGTTCTCCTACGGATGGTTTTTTAGGCGAGAACTACAGTTAACTCCCTACCAAATATTGTTAACTGGTTTGGGCTTGTTGTTTTTGGCTATCGGCGTGGATTCCCTGCATTTAAAAAACAAGATATTCTCCAGTTTACTAGAGGGAGTACCTAAACTGTTTAGCGAAATCAACATTGCATTTTATTATTGGTATGTCTGTAAGTGTTTACTGCACAAAGCTTTTTATAAAACTATTGATAGCTCGTTATTATAAGTAGGTGATATAATGATATCACAAGTTACGCCCAAAAAATACAATTCAAATCGTCCTTCCTCCATCAATAATATTTACAGCATCTGCATCGAGCGGCATTTATCCGCATTCATATACATTATGTGGTTTAAAAATTCCAACGCATCCTGATAAAATACCATGATAGCAGTTACCATCAACTTCAACTCGATCGCCAAAATAACCGACGACCAATTTTATCAACTGTGCCGCGAAAACCCCGATGTCAAATTTGAACGCAACGCCCAAGGAGAAATAATCGTTATGTCACCCACAGGAGGAGAAACCGGAAATTACAATTCAGAAATTAATGCGGATTTTGTGATTTGGAACAGACAAAGTAAACTAGGAGTTTGTTTCGATTCTTCAACTTGCTTTAAACTGCTCAGCGGTGCCAATCGTTCTCCCGATGTCTCTTGGATTGAAAAATCAAGATGGGATGGACTTACTCCCGAACAAAAACAAAAATTTCCTCCCATTGCCCCGGATTTTGTCTTAGAGTTAATGTCGCCAACCGACAGTTTAAAAGATACTCAAGACAAAATGCAAGAATACATGAATAACCAAGTAAAATTAGGCTGGTTAATCAACCGCAAAACCCGCAGAGTCGAAATCTATCGTCAAGGACAGGAAATAGAAGTTTTGGAAGGTCCAACAGAACTGTCAGGAGAAGATGTTTTGCCCGGTTTCGTGCTAAACTTGAAAACACTGTGGCAATAACTAGACATCTTCCATCTATCAGCGTTTATTTGCGTTTATCGGCGGTTAAAAAAAAATTATGGAAACCAATACAGAAACCACTGCAACCACTGGCTTAACAGCGGAACAACACAAACAGAAAATGCAGCGCCGCCAAGAAGTGCAATCACAACGAATCGCTAACTCCTCCAAAGAAAAAGGTTTAATTATAGTCAATACGGGTAACGGTAAAGGCAAAACCACGGCTGCCTTGGGAATGGTTGTGCGATCGCTCGGTCACGGCTACCGCGTCGCTATAGTACAATTTATCAAGGGCGCGTGGGAACCCGCAGAGAAAGCCGTTTTTCAACTGTGGGAAAAACAGCTAGAATTTCATGCAATGGGAGAAGGCTTTACCTGGGACACACAAGACCGCGATCGAGATATCGAAACAGCTCAAAAAGCCTGGGAAAAATCCCTAACTTTTATCTGCAATCCCGAATTTAAATTAGTTCTTCTAGATGAAGTCAATATAGCATTAAAACTAGGTTATTTGCAAGTCGAGCAAGTGCTTTCCGGGTTAGACCAAAAGCCAGAACAAACCCACATTATTTTAACAGGCAGAGGGGCCCCGCCAGCGCTAATCGAACGCGCAGACTTGGTGACAGAAATGACTTTAGTTAAGCATCCATTCCGAGAACAAGGGATTAAAGCTCAAGCAGGTATTGAGTATTAATGTTGTTTGTCGTCAAGACTTTTTCCCCGATATAAAATTTAAAAGAGAGCTATGCTGGTAACATCAGAGTAAAAGTTGACCCCTTGCCAAACTCGCTACTCACACTAATTTCTCCCCCCAGCATCTGAGAGTATTTCTGCGCTATTGCCAAACCCAAACCCGTACCTCCGTACTTGCGGGTAGTCGAAGCATCAGCTTGCGTAAAAGGTTGAAATAACTTTTGTAGCTGTTCAGGAGTCATCCCAATCCCAGTATCACTGCAATTAAAAATTAACTGTTCACAATCCCAACTATTCTCGTCATTTTTAATTCTTTCAACGCTGAGTGTAATTGTCCCTTGATGAGTAAACTTAGCTGCATTGCTGAGTAAATTAAACAAAATTTGAGTAAGCTTAATTTGATCGGAATACAATTCGCCAATATTATTAGGACACTCCACATTCAGGCGATTTGTGTTTCGCAAAAATAGCGGTTCAACAGTTCTGGCTACATCTTGAACTGCCTCCGACAAGTCAAAAGTTTCTAATTCAAGTTCCGCGTGACCGGCTTCAATCTTTGACAAGTCCAGAATATCATTAATTAAGGAAAGTAAAAGCTGGCCTGAATGGTGAATTCTCTCCAAATCCGACACAAAATTTTCTTCGCCCAAGTCTAAAGCTTCTTCTTGCAGAATCTCGCTGTAACCGATAATCGCATTCAGAGGGGTTCGCAGTTCGTGGCTCATGTTAGCCAAAAACTGACTTTTAGCCAAACTAGCTGCTTCTGCGGCTTCCTTTGCCTTGTAGAGTTCTGCCTCGGCTTGCAAGCGGTCGGTCACGTCGTGAGCTAGCACTAATTCAGCATTTCTGCTATCAAATAGCAGGGCATAAGAAGTAATTTCTACATCAATAATTGTTCCGTCTTTTTTCTGGTGCTGCCACACACCTGCAAACTCAATCCCGACATCTACTTGGGATTTATTTTCTAACAATCTCGGCAGCTCTTGAGGGGGACGAATGTCCGTAATGGTCATGTTGAGAAATTCGTCACGAGTGTAGCCGTAGTGTTGGACAGCAGCATGATTGACGGCTATAAATTCCAGAGTTTCTAAATCGTAAACCCACATCGGATGGGGGTTATTTTTGAACAAAAGTCTGTAGCGTTCTTCCGAGGCTCGCAGTTCGGCTTCGGCTTGCTTGCGCTCAGTAATGTCGCGGACAACAGTGCAAATAATCTCGCGGCCGCCGTAGGAAATCACGCTCCCGCTCACTTCTACATCCACGCAAGAACCGTTTCGGCGGCGGTAGAGAACTTCGCCAATTCTGAATTGTTTGTCCGTCAGCAGCAACTCGATATTGTTGTCAATTAGGTCTTTAGAGTAAGCGATGATATCGTAAATAGTCAGTTGCGAAATCGCATCAAGACTGTAATCGAGCAGGTCTCTAAACGCTGTATTGGCTTCCAAAAGGCGTTTGGTTTGAGCGTCCCACAGGAAAATACAATCTGTAGCTTGCTCGACTACGGCTCGGTAGCGGGCTTTTTCCTCAAGTTGTTCGCTTTCGGCTTGGGCGATCGCACTCAACATTCCGTTGATAGTATGGGCAAGGTCGGACAACTCATCTTCGCCCGTCACCGGTAGTCGCACCGAGAGGTCTTGGCTGCTGCTGACGTGGTTCACTGCTTTCGCCAAACCGCTCAACCGAGATAGCACCAGATGCTCTAGTAGCAGCAGAGTGCAGCCGACCAACCCAACTCCCGCTAGCGCTACAGACCCCAGCAGGTACAGCAAACTAATTTGACCTTGCCGGTATATTTCTCTGGGGATATCCACCCGCAATAGCAGCGCAGGTTTGTTGTAAATATCCCGGATCAAAGTGTAACCCGCGATCGACTCTTCGCTTAAAGGACGCACAAAAATCGGTTTTTTTTCCGACAGTTTCTCCCGCGCTTTCTCGAAGTCTGCAGGCAACTGAGCCTCATTAACGCTGTGTACTATTAATGGCAAGCGAGTAATTTTAGAAACCTTCGCAATGCTCGCAGCATCCAAATTGCGCCCGAATACCAGCGTACCCCGGATCGGGCCGGTGCTTTTAGTCGTGAGAATTGGCCGGGAAGTAATCAGTATTGGCCCTGACGGTAGCAGCAGGATACCAGCGAGGCTGCTTTTGGCGTTGGGGTGCTGCAACAGCGGGTCGCTGAGAGAAATGCGCCCTTTTAATGCTTCTGGAACAGGCGTTAGTTTCAGCTTTTCGCTGTCTAAACCCGTACCGTAAACTATTTTGCCAGAAGTATTGACAAAAATGGCTATATTAACTCTTATATTAGCGAGTCCTTCTGGAATTAAATTGGAGGCAATGAATTCTGAGTTGCGGTTTTGGATGAAAGTGTAGGTGTCGTCCCAGGACGACCAGTCGGCAAAGCGCGAGTTGAAGTCATCTGCGGTTTGCCCAAACACACTGAGCACTCCCTTGACAACCTGTGTGGCTTCTTGTTCCTCTGCTTTGATCAGGCTGCCCAAGAGGATGCTTGAGGAGGCGACATACAGAATGCCAGTCAATCCAGCGATGGTAATGCCAATGATCGATAGTGTTTTCCGACGCAGTTTCATCTTGCCATGTGTGTAGTGTCCGTCCAAAATTCTCAACTCAGGAGCAATTTTACTACTGTTTCCTGAACCCTGACCGAAAGCAATTTGATCTGGGGGTCCCCGATGTATCAGTGGGGTTGCTTTGTTCAATTCTAAAATCTAAAATCGATTGACTGGTGGCGCAGCGCGTGTTTCCTACTTTTCCCACACCTGCTGTTTGTGAGATTCTTTGCAAATACCCAAGATGCGCCGATCGTTCTCGCTGATGGTGGGAATTGGGTAATACTGTTCCAGGTTTACCGAGTAGGGAGAGCGACTGCCGTCGTAACTGTCCACTACTGTTAAATTTAACTGAGTTCGATCGCTTGTGCCGTAAAAACAGTAAAAAGCAGACCGAGGCAGGTAAAAAGCGCCTACTACCTTACTCTGTCGCATTTCAAATACAAAATATTCTTGTTTAAGTTCGTCTGGCTGGCTCGACTGACCGTAGAGATAAATGCCATCTCCTAAACCTGTGCTAGCTGTATCTGGCCCAGGATTTGGCGGGGATTGCGAGCTTAAAACGCCGGATTTGATGTCCGAGTCGTGTGATCGGTGTGCGGGGAATGCGATGCTGAAGTTACCGGGCCACAGAGCAAGCACGATCGCGATCGCTTCTAAACTTCCTGTCAATATCAAATAAGTCAAAACCACTCCAGACCCCAAAATTTAAAATAGCTGTTTCCCAGCGCCTCTTGTACCAGTTTCAAAAAGATCGCAGAGAAACCGGGTATTTGGCTTAATGTTGGCTATTAACTTGAATGAACGATCGCCCGCCTGGTTCCTGAACTTAAATATAAGATTAGTTTTGACAAATTTTGCGTCGCCTCCGATCGCGCGATCGACCACTCAAATAAAAGTATCCTTCCCAGCAGCGGCAACACAAAAAAAAGTTGAGATTTTGGGAAATCTCAACTTTTTTAGTGACTAACTAGCCAAGTATTCTCGGACTTGAGATTGACGGCGCCGCAGGTGGGCCAGGGCTTGATGTTCTAGCTGCCGCACCCGTTCCCGGCTGAGATTTAACCGTTCTCCGACTTTCGCCAGAGACATTTCTGTGCCGTCTTCCAAACCGAAGCGCAGAATTATTACATCTCGCTGCTGGGGGGTAAGTTCTGATATCAAAGTATTGAGGTCTTGCCGCAGTAATTCCGAGGTAATGTAGTTGTCTGGAGATGCCGTTTCGTCTTCTAAGAGTTCTTGCAGTTCGGTATCTTGGTTGTCTCCTACCCGCAAGTCCAAAGAAACTGGATGTCTTGCCATCAGCAGGTATTCCCGAATTTGGGAAGGGTGCAGTTCCAAAGCGGCGGCAATTTCTCCGGGGGAGGGAGACCGGCCCAACTGCTGCGTGAGTTCCCGCTGCACTTTTTTGATTTTGTTGAGTTTTTCGGTGATGTGAATTGGCAATCGAATTGTGCGGGCGTGTTGGGCGATCGCGCGGGTAATTGCTTGCCGAATCCACCAGTAGGCGTATGTGGAAAATTTGTATCCCCGCATCGGGTCAAATTTTTCGACTCCTCGTTCTAAACCGAGGGTGCCTTCTTGAATTAAATCCAAGAATTCCATATTGCGTTTCTGGTATTTTTTGGCGATCGCCACTACTAGCCGCAAATTGGCTTCAATCATTTTTTGCTTTGCCCGCCGCCCTATGTGTAAGATGCGGCTAAGTTCAGGTTCGGTCAACTCCATTTCGGCAGCCCACTCTTGATCCGTCAGATCCCGCTGCCATTCTTTAGCAAGTGCTTGTTTTGCTTCGATTAATTTCATCATTTGCTGCACCTGCTTCCCGAAAACAATTTCTTCTTCTCGGGTTAGCAGGGGTACGCGACCGATCTCGTGCAGATAGGTACGAACCGTATCCGTTGAGGAGTATGGCCGGCTGCCCATGCGATCGGCTTTCACTGTTTTGTTTTTGGGGGTTGTGGTGGACATGGGTGAGTATTGCACTCCTTGTAACAACAGATAAAAAGTTGGTGATACCCTGTCCCACTTTTGCAAGTGGGATAAAGACTGCGACAAAGGGGATGTTTCCCCTATTGTTTATCGGTGACGATCGGTAGAAGCTTTTTGTTTGGGATTACTTTTGTGCTTGATTTCCAGTAATCGCCGTCGATTTTCGGTAGCTCGCTAGCTTTAACGGCTAGTTTAAGGCGAAGTGAAGCAAGAGTTTAGTTTTCTCAATACTATTCCCAATTTTGAGGATCGTAAAGGCTAAAAACCTCTGTCTTAAGGTCAAGATTCTACATTTTTCCTTAAGGTTTTGAATTCCCTGTTAGTTTTAACTGCAACTCAACTTCACAATACTCATGCAAACAGACTCATGCAATTCGAGGGCTTTGTTTTGCTCTCTGTTCTATCATCGCTTGAAATTTTCTCGCTGCCTAGATGGTGGGATGCGAGATAACCGAACTCGATCGCCGTATTAGATGCGAGTAACTGTTTAAAATATTTATTGACATTTTTATTTAAATATGCTAAGCCAATTCTGCTGCGAGTAACGACAAGGTGTATAAAGGCTGGCTGTTGCCCTGTTTGACTTTCATTGTGTCACTAGGCTCCATCATCTCCATCATCTTTAAGCTTATGCAAATTTTGGGCAGTTAGGGATGAGGGGTGAGGGGGTGAAAGGGGAAAAGCTTCTGACTGAAAGTTGGGGCCTAATTTTTTGGACGTTCGATCGCAATTTCTAGTTAAAGAGATTTTAAGGGCGATCGCACTTTGTAGCTCATCTAATTCTCAAGGCTAGATTAAAGCCGCAACAAAAGCTACCACTCTATATTAAGATTAGCACAAAAGCTCGATCGGGTGCTGCAATGAAAGCTAAAAATTTCCCACAATTAGCATTACTATCGCTGGTGTGTGTCGCCTGTGTGCAGAACCCATTGGCACAAGCACCCGCCGCGTCGCCCGCACCCAATACCTCAACTCCTACGCCAATTCAAACTCCATCCATTTCACCTCCTTCTCAAACACCAATAGCACAAGAACCCGCCGCATCGCCCGCACCCAATACCCTAACTCCTACGCCAATTCAGACTCCACCTATTTCACCCCCTACTCAAACACCAATAGGACAAAAAACTCAAATTTCCCCACCAATTCCGACTCAAACGAGTTTAGAGGTTGCCCAAAAACCTACAAACTCTCTGCCACCTGCACAAACTTACGACCTGCGCGTTATCAATCAACAACTATGGAGACGGCTGACAAAAATTACCTTTGGTGAAGATAGCATTATAGTGACTATGGCGATTACAAATGGTAGCAAGGAAGTTGTAATGCTTAATGGTAAAGATGGTATGTATCTCTACGACAACTATGGGCAACGATATAATTTATTACCTCCCTCCAATAATACCCAAATTATGATTAAACCAGGCACTACGCTCAAAGGGCAGTTTGTATTCGTAGGTTGGTTACAACCGAAAGCCGATTCTTTGGATCTATATTCCACTATATATGAGGGTAGCTCTATTACCCTATTCAACAATATTCCAATTAAGAGGTAATTGAGAAATGACAAAGCTACTTAGACTGATTAATACTACCATAATCTCATTATTGCTTTTCGCGACCTCATCCTCTCAGTTGGCTGCCAGTAAATCCGCAAAAGTCGATACTGTTGAATCAGAATCAACAGCAGTTACAACCTTAGAAGTAATACCAATTACTCCTACTACAGTAAAAGTTGAAATTATTGCTCAGACTACAGTAAAAATTGAGAATATCACCGCTAATCAAACTGCGACAGAGGAGCAGCTACCAACTCAAATAACAACCGAGACTGTCAAAAACATTGAAACAGAGTTGAACGCCGAAAAAGTACCTGAAGGCATCAGAATTAATGTGCCAGAAACTATTTTATTTGATTTTGATAAATATAACGTCCGCGCCCAAGCTAAACCCACTCTCACCAAGATAAATCTGCTGCTGAGACATTACAAAAACGCCCAAATATTCATCAACGGACACACCGACAACAAAGGAGAAAATGCCTATAATCTAGAACTTTCCCAGAAGCGAGCCGCAGCGGTAAAATATTATTTTATCAACGTTTTCAAGGTGCAGAATACCCGAATGCAAACCAAAGGGTACGGCAAAACTAAACCGATTTCTCCTAATAATAATTTAGACGGCTCAGACAACCCGGTGGGGAGAGAGAAAAACCGCCGCGTTGAATTAATTATTAAAACATAGGAATTAGATTATTTGACGGCAGATGCACGCAGATGAACGCTGATAAAAAGGGATTTTATAAGGGTTTAATCTGTTGTTAAAACCCCAAATCCATTTTAGCAGATTCTGCCTCGGCAAATACTTGTTCATCCGGCATTTCTTGCCAGTCAATATCCCCAATTTCTCTGTAGAATTGCTCGTCATAGGGGCGAGTTTGCACGACTACGGGCATCGGTACGGCGTGCCCCAAAACTAATGCTTGCTGTTTGGAGTCGAGTTTTGCCAAAACTGAACGCAAACTCTGCCCTCCCGAAACGCCGGTAAAAATAGCATCGATGTCTTTATCATCGTTTAGCAAAGCTGTGATCCGGGTGCCTACTTGCGACATGACTTCAGCATCGATGCCGGAGGGGCGCTGGTCTACAATCAGCAGGGTGACAAAGTATTTTCGCATTTCTCTGGCAATTGTACCGAAAATAGTCGATCGCACGATCGCCGGATCGAGAAAGCGGTGAGCTTCCTCTATGGTAATCACCAATGGCTGCGGGCGATCGCACGGATTTTTACTTTGCAAAAACTTCTCAGCTTTCCGTACATAAGCTTGGTGAATGCGGCGAGTAATCACGTTTGCAGCCAACATATAGGACAGCAAATCCGAGTGCGAACCGAACTCAATTACTACATTCTTCCCACTGTCCAAACACTGCAAAACTTCAGTTACATAATTTTTAGGGCAGCGTTTGCGAATATACTTCAAATCGTTTAAACGCTCTAATTTGCGCTGCAAAGCCATAATCGAAGACTTATTTCCCCGCTTTTCTTCGCAAAACATTTGGATATCTTCGTTGGTCATTTCCAGCAACTTGTTTATCCAACCACTTCCCAACTCATTTCGCAAAATAATCGCATTTTCGATACTAGCTTCCGACAAATTTAACTCCCGCTGCACCAGCGCGATGTCTTCCACTTCAATTTGATCGAAACTCAAAAACAACTCTTGAGCGTCGCGGACTCCCCGGCGTTTTGTCGATTCTGGATCAAGGGTATAAATCTGCATTTTATCGGGAAACAACTGCCGCAAACCTTTAACAGTGCTGAACTGTTTCCCTTCCGAAACTGCTTCCCACCCGTACTCCGAGTGCATATCGAAAATTAAATTAACAGCAGCTTGCTTGCGAATAATTCCCGATAGAAGCAAGCGAGTCAGAAAAGATTTTCCCGTTCCCGACTTGCCAAAAACCCCGTTGCTGCGTTCCACAAATCTGTCTAAATCCAAGCACACAGCAACGTCCATGTCAATCGGTTTGCCGATCGCAAAATTGCGGCGATACGGGTCATCTTCCCAGCCAAAAACTGCCCGAAAATCAGTTTCTTTGGCATCAAACACCTGGGAAAAGTGGCTGGGAATAGTTTTGACAGGCAGCAACTCAATATCCGCACCCGTTTGTGACTCAAAAGAAGCCAAATTTCCTAACGCCAACTTGTTCTCGCGAACTCCGCCGTTTTTCGTCGGGTCGAAAATTGCCTGCTGTTTTTCTCGTTCTGCAGTCAACATCAACATCGGCGACAGTTCGATCGTACCGTAGGTGCTGCTACCGGCTAGCACTGCTAGGAGGAAATCGTCGTTGGGGTTGGGAGGATTAGATAAAATGCGAGCGCTGGATGTTCCGAGAGACACGTCGGTGAGCATACAGAAAAAGTGCGATCGCACCCCCCGCACTACTAGAAATTTCCCCACCCTCATATCTTCCACCGAAACATCGGCGTGCAGTCGCACTTCTAATCCCTTGCTCAGGGAGCCTTGAATAACAGAGCCTAACGGTCGATCCATTTTAGATTTTAGATTTTAGATTTTAGATTGTTAATAATCGAGCAATTTTCGATGGGCGATTTTTGATTGTTGATTTTCGATTGTTAACAGTCAACTAATTACCATTCCGATTCTAGCGGCAATTCAAAAAAACTCGGACTCAGATCTATATCGGTCAAATCCGTTTCGCTCAAATAAGCGTCGGTCAAAAATACCCCTTTTAAACTTGCGCCTTTGAGGTTAGTACCTTTCAGGTTAGCACCTCTGAGATTAACTCGAAATAAATGAGCATCGCTCAAGTCTGCCTCACTTAAATCTGCTCCCTCCAAATTTACTCTCATCAAATCTGCTTTTCGGAGGTCAGCTTCGGTTAACTTAGCGCCGCTGAGGTCAGCTTTTGTCAAGTCTACACCTCTCAAGTCTGCCCCGCTCAAGTTAGCGAACAGCAAAGTAGCTCCCGTGAAATCTGTGTCCCTCAAATCGGCATCCCTTAAATTAGCGCCGCTGAGGTCAGCCCTTGTTAAGTCTACACCCCGGAGGTCAGCAGAACTCAAGTTTACTTGGTGTAAAATTGCGCCGCTTAAATCGGCTCCTCTCAAATCTGTTTGCTCCAAGTTTGCACCTTTGAGGTAAGCTTTTTTTAAGCTAGCTCTGCTGAGGTCTACATTTTTGAGATTGACCGAAGTTAAGTTAGAACCGCTCAAATTAGCTCCGCTTAAATCTGATCCGTTTAAGTCGGCTCCGGTTAAATTTACCCCTTGCAGCGATACATTGGGAGCAATTAAATAAGCTCCGCCCAGAGCGGGGTCAATGCCTTCTGAAAACAAAGTCTTGTTGCTGTAAACAGCTTTCTCCAAAATCGTGCCGCTCAAACTAGCTTCCCTCAAGTCCGCTGCGCTGAGGTTGGCTCCTGCTAAGTTTGCCCGATCAAGTTTTGCACCAAATAAAATAGCTTTGTATAAGTTTGTCCGCCGCAAATCGGCTCCTTTTAAATCGGCTTCGGTCAAATCTACCATAGCCAGATTTAAGCCAGGGAGCGAAGCATTGGGAGCTAGCAAAAATGCTCCCATTGCACCCGGATCAATATCTTCGGGAAAGATAGTCCGGTTGTTGTATACGGCCTTGTCTAAAATGGCGCCGCTCAACTGAGAACCGCGTAAATCCGCTCCGCTGAGGTTGGCTCTGGTTAAGTTGGCTTCGTGGAGATTTGCTCCTACTAAATTAGCCTTGATCAAACTTGCTTGTTTGAGGTTGGCGCCCGTGAATTCGGCTCCTACGAGATTAGCTTCTCGGAGGACAGCACCAGTCAAATCAGCTCTAGTGAGGTTAGCTAAATTGAGAAATGATTCAGCTAAATCCGCCCCGCTGAGATTGGCGCCGGTGAGGTCGGCTTCAATCAGGTCTGCATACCTGAGCATAGCGCCGCTGAGGTTGGTTTCTCGGAGATCCGTGCCTCGGAGGTTGGCTCCCCGGAGTTCCGCACCGCCGAGGTTGGTGCCTTTAAGTGCTTGTCCCCTGAGATCGAGTCGGTGCAGAAAGTCACCAACGTTCATTTCCATGTCAAATTTACCCTCTCTATTCCGATACTTTTTTCCTAACCTTTGAAATCAAGTTAGATATTCTGAAAGTATCTTTGCTGAGTTCTGGTCAAAACCATTGTAATCATCAATAGCCACAACTGGCGCATCTGGCGGATAGTGTTCTGGAATATCGTCAATGGCTACCCAAGGTGAGTTTTCTGCTTGATTTTGTCGAAGATACTCAAGAACTTCCTGGTGTCGTAAATATTTGTGTTGATGAATATTTTTGGGGTTGAGAAAAGGGGTGAATCCGATAATACGGATAGCGATATCTGGGGAAAATAATGGCGGGATTACCTCGAAGGGGAATATTTCACGCCAGGATGATGAAATTACTACTTGCACATTAGGATAGGAACGAAGAACCTTTTCAAAGTGATTAAGGCAAGCTGAAGTGAATTTCATTATATTTGTTTGCAAACTCAATGTTTCATTTCTTATGTCAGGAATAAGTACACCATCAATGTCTAAAAAAATTAACATTAACTAAAAATCTTCTTGAATGCTTTGATGACTATTAATACTATTTAATAATATAATTTTGCATCTACGATGCTCTCTCAAATGTTCGCTACATCGATTTTTTAGACTGCAATTAACATTGTTATTCACTGTTTTTATTGGTGGCTGCTTTCTGACGAAAGGAAGATGCTGGT
Source organism: Microcoleus sp. LAD1_D3 (assembly GCF_036702135.1). Taxonomy (NCBI): domain Bacteria; kingdom Bacillati; phylum Cyanobacteriota; class Cyanophyceae; order Oscillatoriales; family Microcoleaceae; genus Microcoleus; species Microcoleus sp. LAD1_D3. The sequence continues at coordinate 135,215 of NZ_JAUBSB010000001.1, forward strand.
ATCAACAAGTATTATTCTGAAATTCACAGTTTTTCTTGGCTTCTGCCTTCCCCCCTGCTAGGGTAGGGGGGGTTGGCTTCTACCTTCTGCCTTCAGGGAAGAGGAGCAAAACTGTAGATTTTTTGAGGTTCGAGCCGATCGCAAATTCCGGTTAATTCCGACAACAGGAATGTCTCGCGATCGAGCTGGACTTGCAGGGTTTTGAGCGGATCTCCACCGGAGGAAACCATGAATTCTAATGTTTGCAAATTCGGCTCAGTGCTGATTTGACCGAGAATTTGACCGATCGCCCTGACGTAAGGATGGTTTGGATCTTTGTACCAATCGGGGGCTGCGAGTCCGGCTTGGTCGAAGCCGAGGTGAACGATGAGCGAACTTTCTCCGAACAGGGCTATTCCCACCGGCCGCGCTTCTTCTTGCAGCAGTAAATCGCGACTTGCTACCAAATGCCGCAGTTTCTCAAGGTGTTCGTACCGATTTTGGATTGCAGAATCTTCCTCTTTTCCTTCTGCTTTCTGGCTTCTACCTTCTTCCTTCGTTTCTTTCCACTGAATCGCCACTGTTACTAAATAAGTTTGCAGCAGCATATGACCGAGTTTTTCGGCTTTTGTTGCCAGATAGATCGAGTTGTAATCTGTGGCTTCAATTAGTAAGGGGACGCGATCGGCTACTTCAATCCCGTAACCTTTCAAACCGGCAATTTTGCGCGGGTTGTTGGTAATCAACCGAATTTTTTTAACTCCCAAATCGTTGAGCATTTGGGCTCCGACGCCGTAGTTCCGCAAGTCGGCGGGAAATCCCAACCGTTCGTTGGCTTCTACAGTATCCAATCCCAAGTCTTGCAGCGAGTAAGCTTTTAGTTTATTTACCAATCCAATACCTCGACCTTCTTGGCGCAAGTAAACGATGACGCCAGAACCGACATTTTCGATCATTTTCAGTGCCGCTTGCAGTTGCATCCGGCAGTCGCAGCGCAAGGAACCCAAAGCATCGCCGGTCAGGCATTCGGAATGCACCCGAACCATCACGGGTTTGTCTTTAAATTCTGCCGGATCGCCCTTGACAATAGCAACGTGTTCTGAATTGTCTTGAGTGTCGCGGTAGGCGTAAATCATAAAATCGCCGAATTGAGTGGGCAATTTGGCGACTGTTTCGCGGCGGACAAATCGATCGTGCTTGAGTCGGTAGCTAATTAAGTCGGCAATACTGATTATTTTGAGGTTGTGGGTTTTGGCGTACTCGATTAATTCGGGCAACCTCGCCATCGAACCGTCGGGGTTTTGAATTTCGCAGATGACGCCGCTGGGATACAGGCCGGCGAGTCTGGCGAGGTCAACCGAGGCTTCGGTGTGGCCGGCGCGCTTGAGGACGCCACCGTCGATCGCCCGCAGGGGGAAAATGTGACCGGGACGGCGCAAGTCTTGAGGTTTGGTGTCCGGGTGGATGGCTACTTGGATGGTGCGCGCCCGGTCTTCGGCCGAGATACCGGTACTGACGCCGTTGACTGCATCGATGCTGACAGTGAAGGCAGTTTGGTTGTTGTCAGTGTTTTTGCTGACCATGAGGGGCAGTTCCAGGCGATCGAGCCTTTCGCCACTCAATGCTAGGCAAATCAAACCCCGCGCGTTCACGGCCATAAAATTGATGTTGTCGGGGGTGGCGAATTGGGCGGCACAAATCACGTCGCCTTCGTTTTCGCGATTTTCGTCATCGACTACTACCACCATGCGACCTGCTTTGAGGTCTACGAGGGCGCTGTCAATTGAGTCAAATTGAAAGGATTGAGTTGAGGTGTTGTTATTTGTCACTGAGGAGTTCAAGCTATAAACAGTAATGTTATGGAAATAGAATGTATTTGTGATTGTAACCTTTTGTTTCCGACAGGGCGATTCCCAGTCCAGATGAGTTTGACAATTTTTCTCAACTCACTTACTATAATTATTGCATCTTGTCAACAAAATCTCTCCCCAATATTTCATGAGCTTGACTGAGATCGCGAAACTTTTAGGTAAACCGTACTTCCAAGCTCCTAATTGCCTAATTTATAACATGGATTGTTTGGAAGCATTGAAGCTGCTGCCGGATCAATTTGTAGATTTAACCGTTACCAGCCAGCCTTATAACATCGGCAAAGAGTACGAAAAATCCTTGGTGTTAGACGAGTATTTAAACTGGTGCCAGAAGTGGATAGCGGAGGTTTACCGGGTAACGATCGATCGAGGAGCGTTTTGGCTGAATTTAGGTTATTTGTCAATTCGCGATCGGGCAAAAGAAATTCCGATTTCCTACCTGCTTTGGGACAAAGTTCCTTTTTATCTGATTCAAGAAGTTGTCTGGAACTACGGCGCGGGAGTTGCGGGCAGCAAGTTCTTTTCACCCAATGAAAAGTTTCTCTGGTATGTAAAAAATCCAGATAAGTATACATTTAATTTGGATGAAGTGCGCGATCCAAATGTGAAATATCCGAATCAGAAAAAGAACGGCAAGATTAAAGTAAACTTAAAAGGCAAAAATCCGACGGATGTTTGGCAGTTCCCAAAAGTTACGTCGGGGAAAAATCGAGCTTCAAAAGAACGCACGCCTCACCCGCTCAATTTCCTGTTACTGTTGTCGATCGCATCATCAAGTGGGCATCGAATTTAAACGACATTGTTTTAGATCCGTTTATGGGTTCCGGGACTACAGCAATTGTGGCTCTGGGTTTGCAGCGTCAAGTTATTGGATTTGAAATTAGGGCTGATTACTGTGAGATTGCCGCTAGTAGAATAGATGATTTTTTGATGGACAAGGAACTCAGAGAAGCACAGTTATCTTTATTCTAAATTTGGTAAATTGCAGCAATTTATAACGTTCAACAGCAGGACTTAATTTCGCTTGTTGCCCGGTTGCAGCGACTTGACCTTGCCAATCTTCTCGGTCTAACCATCCAAATCTGACTAAATTAATCTGCGGTAGTTGTGAGCCTTGAATTTTTTGGTTGAATTTCTGGAAATTAACAACAAGATAATAGCCCGATTTATTCTTCTTTCCTTCTATACCAGTAGTGCTTAGTTGAGTAGAACTGCGATTTCCATATGTATTACGATTACTTGAAGAAGTTTTAATCTCGATCGAGAAGCAATCATCTAGGAGACAGACCAGATCTTTTTCAGTAGCATTTTCTTCGCGGCGCCAAATTTCTGGGTATCGCCTAGCCAATTCTAATGGGATGAGTTCGTGCAAAAAGTATCCCATAATTTGGGGGCGGGGAAATAAATCTACACCTATTTTATAGTTTTTGCTGGTTAGATTAGATTCAAATATTTCTCGCCAGACTTGAATTACTACTTCATATATTTCGTTGGGGCTAAGTGGATGTATCTCTATCAGTTCCCGCGTTTTTACTGCCCAATCTTCTGTGGCAAGCCCCGCATAAGGTGAAGTCATTTACTCTATCCCCTCCAACAATTTGCTTAGCGGTACTTCCAAAGCTTTAGCTAGACGCACAATATTCAGAAGAGCGACATTTCTCTCGCCACGTTCTATGCCGCCAATGTAATTTCGATGCAGTTCTGCTAGTTCAGCTAACTCCTCTTGGCTTAGCCCCCTAGCTTTTCTCAATTTCCGAACCTGTTCGCCAAATATTTTAAGCTGATAATTTTCTGTCACGCCCAAAATATAAAGCTTATAAGTGTTTCACATCTACACACTATGAGTGTTAACTTGAAAAAACGCTTTAAATCTACACACTATGAGTGTTAATTAGAAAAAAGGCAGAAAGATCTGGATTCTCCGAGGAGCAAGTGCCTAAACAAAAAAAAGCCCTCAACTTTGTGAGGGCTTTGCGATGCCAGGAACGAGACTTGAACTCGTGACACGTGGATTTTCAGTCCACTGCTCTACCAACTGAGCTATCCCGGCTTGTTTTTTCGCGCTTTACTATCTTAGCAGACACATACAGAATTTAGCAAGCACTTTTCTCAATTAATTTTCGATCGCCCGGAACCGCCCGCCTGTAAGCTAAAAGCTGCAACCTAAAATCCAAAAATCGCAATGGCACAGCAACATCGGGACAGCGAGGGCAAGAGTCTGCTTGTCTTAGGCATAATTTGGCTGCTGGGGGCAATTAGCGATCGCCTCTGGTTTGCCCTCGATCGATCTGTCCAGGCGTGGGATCAAGCAGACTACCTGACTAGCACCCTGAAATACTTGCAGGCGTTGCAGCATCCTCAGTGGCTTTCCGGGGAGTGGTGGACAAACTTCTGGCTGCTTTCGACGAAAATTCCGCCCTTGGCATACATCTTAACGGTTCCGTTTCTTCAGGTTTTCGGTCCTGGGGGCGATCGGGCAACCCTCGTTCATTTATTATTTAGTGCAATTCTCCTCGCCTCAGTCTACAGTCTGGGCGTCCAACTATTTAACCGGCAAGTCGGTTTGTGGGCCGCTGCAATTTGCGTTTTGTTACCGGGGCTTTATCGGTTCCGCTTGCAATTTTTGCTCGACTATCCCCTCACTGCTGCGATTACTTTTGCTTTCTATTGTCTGACAATGTGGAAGGCTTCTGAAGGAACAAGGAAGAAGGAAGAAGGAAGTTCGGCAACGGATTTAACGGATGTAACCGATAGAATTCAGTTGGAGGAACGAACAAAGAAAAAGTATAAATTCTCCCCCTCCCCCACTCCCTCACTCTCCCCGTCGTCTTTCTTTTGGGCGATCGCCTTTGGAATTTCTCTCGGTTTATCAATATTAGTTAAACACACTACCGTATTATTTCTGTTTACCCCGATTGTGTGGTTGGCTGTGGGTGCTGTGCGGCAAAAAGCTTGGGGGAGATTAGGTCAATTAACTGGTGCTCTGTTGCTGTCGGTGGCTGTGTTTGGGCCCTGGGCAAAAACCAATTGGCTGTTAATTTTGACCGGGGGAAAACGGGCAACGCTGGATTCTGCGATCGCCGAAGGAGATCCTGCCCTCAATACGATCGACGCTTGGATTTACTACGGTCAACACTTACCCGAACACATTTCTTGGCCTCTGTTACTTATTCCCTTAGTAGGATTAATACTTTATTGGCGTCGTCGGCAAGATAGTTCGTCAATCTTGCATCTCAACTCCTGTCGCTGGCTGGCTGTTTTCTGGGTAGGAGCTTATTTAATTAATTCTCTAAATATCAACAAAGACGACCGATATGTGATACCTTATTTGCCAGTTTTATCTATTTTCTTAGCCTACTGTTTAACGCTGTGGCCTTCTCGGTGGGGACGACAAATTCGCTGGGGTACAATTGGCTTGGCAATTCTAGCGATGCTGTTCCATATGTGGCCGCTGGGAGGTGCTTTTGGACATAGCTTAGTCCAAATTATCAGTCCCGGCAATTCTAACTATCCTTACTTGGGGAAAGAGTGGCCGCACCGAGAGGTAATTGCCGAAATAATTGATCGGGAACCTTATTTGCAATCTACTTTAGGCGTGTTGCCTTCTACGCCGGAAATTAACCAGCATAATTTGAATTATTACGGTGCTTTGGCGAATTTTCAGGTTTACGGGCGGCAGGTGGGAACGAATTTAAAAGAAGTGCCGCAAGATGTGCGATCGCTCTCTTGGTTCATAACCAAAACTGGCCCGCAAGGTTCGATTCGCGAACGGATTAAACAAGCTCAAAATGCCGCCGTAACGGCGATTGAAAAAGGGGATAAATTTGAGTTAGATAAAACTTGGATTTTGCCAGATTATACTAACTTAAATCTTTATCGGAAGCGAGTGCAGCCTGTCGAAATACAGCCGTTGAACGAAGGGCGATCGCAAGTACAATTAGATCGAGTTACTGTCGCTGCAAAAGCAGTTCCCGGCGTGGCGTTGCCGGTTACTTATACTTGGTCTGGGCCTTGGCAGCAGTTGCAGTCTGGTTTAGTGTTGGTAACGTGGCAAAATCAGCAGTCTGGCGATATTCCACCGGGACAGACTTTCAGGATTTTACACGATCGCGCGATCGCCCAGGCGACTTTGCATCCGGGGATGCTGGAAGCGGATAAATTTGCTGTGGGGTTTCGAGTTGTCGATCGCACGGCGATGCTTCCTCCTGCTAATATTGCACCGGGAACTTACAATCTGCAAGCTACTTATCTAAATCGGAAAACCGGGGAAACTTATCCGATTAATGTGCCGGCAGTTAGTGTTAAGATCGAGGCAGAGCCTCTGGATATGCGTTCTCAGGCAGATCATGGGAACGTGGATAATACAGATAAGCCTGAGTTAGATTTGGTGACTCAATTGCGGGCGATGGCGGTTAATTTACCCAAAGGATTGCCCGGTTTAGAACCTGTGTTCGAGCAGATTGGGCGGATCAATCAGTACGATCCAATTCAAGATTATACGGTGCAAGCGGAACAAGCGTTAGAATATCGGTTGCAGCAGGAACCAAATAACCTAGAATTGGCTTATGCTTTGGCATTTTCTCGGGTATTGCAGCAGAATGTCGAAAGTGCGATCGCAGCTTTAGAAAAAGTCACTCAACTCGACTCTCAAAACCCCTACGCCTATGCTTATCTCGCTTTCGTACACCTGTACGGCTGGCATCCCAAAGCCGCTCAAACAGCCTTAAAACCTGCTATCGCTCTCAACTCCAACCTACCGGAAATTAGAGTTTTAAACGGCGTAGCGGCTCTGATGCAAGGTAATCTAATTCAAGCATGGCAAGATTTGCAATACTTAAAAAAACTAAAAATTTAACAATCCCTTTTATTGTGGCACGGGCGTCCCCCCTGTGCTTGCGAAGCGGTAAAAAACAGAAAACCAATGAACCAACCAAGAATTGTCTCTCTAATTCCCAGTGCCACCGAAATTGTAGCACTTTTAGGATTAACCGATGCAATTGTGGGCCGTTCCCACGAATGCGATTACCCCCCAGAAATCCAAAAGTTACCTGTTTGCACTCAGCCTAAATTCAATCCCGAAGGAACTAGCAGCGAAATTCACAACCGCGTGACAGAATTGTTGCAAAATGCGCTGAGTGTCTATAAAGTAGAAATAGATACTTTGGAAAAATTGCAGCCGACTCACATTATTACTCAAGCTCAATGTGAAGTCTGCGCTTGTTCTCTAACAGAGGTTGAACAAGCGGTAAGCACGCTGGTAAATAGCAAGCCGGAAATTATTTCTTTACAGCCGAATCTGCTAGCAGAAATCTGGACGGATATTCAGCGAGTTGCTGATGCTTTGGGGGTAAATGGCAAAAGTGCGATCGACCTTTTGCAATCCCGCATCGATGCTATTACCTCGAAAACACAAGCATCCTCTATTATTACCACAAAAGAGAGACTTCCCAAAGTAGCTTGCATCGAGTGGATTGAACCTTTGATGGCTGCGGGTAACTGGATTCCCGAATTAGTGGCAATGGCGGGAGGCAATTCGCTATTTGGAATTGTCGGGGAACATTCCCCTTGGCTAAAATGGGAATCGCTAGTAGAAGCTAATCCCGATGTAATTATTTTCATGCCTTGTGGCTTTGATTTAAGCCGAACTCGCAGCGAAGCAATGCAGATAACTAAATACGTAGAATGGCCTAATTTGCACGCAGTAAAAACCGGGAAAGTTTACATAACTGACGGCAACTCTTACTTTAATCGCCCAGGGCCGAGATTGGTCGATTCGTTAGAAATTTTAGCAGAAATTCTCCATCCCGAAGTCTTCGATTTGGGCTACCGGGGTAAGGGTTGGCAGCCATTTTTGTAGATACCCGCAGCTAGCTAAAGCTTTATCTATATTAATTCTGAATTGCCTGCCATAAAAATAAGGACACAACATCGCTGTGTCCTTACTTCGCCTTCATTTAACCGAATCTGACATTAATTGATGCAAAAAACCCTAGTCCTACTTTGTTTGAGCAGGCGGCATCAAAACCTTGTCAATTACGTGAATAACGCCGTTGCTAGCTTTGATATCAGCTTTCACAACATTAGCGCCGCTGACAGTAACTTTGCCTGCGTTAACTGCCACCTTCAGCGAGGAGCCTTCCACACTTTTAACATCGCCCGATTTCAGGCTCGTAGATACAACCGAACCAGGAACAACGTGGTAAGTTAAAATCTTAGTAAGTTGGGCTTTGTTTTCCGGTTTGAGCAAGTTCTCCACAGTTCCTTCTGGCAAAGCAGCAAATGCCGCATCAGTCGGAGCAAAAACAGTGAAAGGGCCTTTTCCTTGTAAAGTTGTCACCAAACCTGCAGCTCCCAAAGCCTTCGTCAACGTCTCGAATTGAGCGTCGCCAGATGCAATAGCAACAATATCCTTAGCAGCGGAAGTTGGTGCCGGTGAAGCGCCAGTTGGTGTCTGTGAAGCGCCAGTTGGTGCAGGTGAAGCGGAAGTGGGTGCCGGTGAAGCAGCGGTTTTCACTTTTCCTGCAACTTGTGAAGTTTGAGTTGCATTAGCAACATTGGTGTTGGAGGTGATGTGAGCCCAAGCCGGGAAACCGATTAACGCGCTAGCGCCGATTACTCCTGCGAAACCTGTGAGTTGTTTCATCCAGCTAGGTAAATTTTGATTTTTCATTGCGCTTGCATTTCCTTATGAGATAAAACCGTGAACATGAATTGTTATGTTAGCCAAATCTCGACAAAAGGCAAGGTTGCCAGAGGCTAAGATAGAGAGAAATTTCTCTTGCATCCCCGATCGACCAAAACTTCCTTACTATAACGCAAGCTGAGAAATCGGGCATCAACCGCTAAATCTGTAACTCAAAACCTCAATCACCGAACCAGTTTGGGGTAAGTCAGCAGATTTGATCGAAATCGTGTCATTATTCAATCGGCGCACCGGCGTACCATCCATCAGCGCCAAGAATTCATCTAGCGGCACCAAATCGCACGCAGCAGCATCGGCGGCTTGGGTTTTGAAATGTGTCGGAATCACCATCTTCGGTTTGAGAAGCTGCAAAGTTTGCTTCGCTTCCGCCGGAGTGTAAGCTTTCGGCCCTCCGCCCACGGGAATCAGCACTACATCGGGCCGCCCGATCAAGATTTGTTCTTCAATGCCGATCGGGCCAGCAACTCCGCCCAAGTGTAAAATCTTAACGCCCGCTTGCTGCCACAGCCAGGCCACATTGACCCCAAATCGCCTTCCTCCCTCACGGTCTTTTTCCGTCCGAATCCCTTGAATCCGCAGCCCGTTAGACCTGTAAGACCCAGGCTCGTACAAAAGGCCGGGATTGCCCGCAAATCCGTCGATCGCCCCTTCATCGAGCAACCGGCTGCTAATCAGAATCAAATCTGTTGGCACTTTAGGAGAACGATAGCCTGCCGTACAGCCCAGGGGGCGAAAAGGATTCACCAGCACCCTCGCACCGCCTCCGGCAAACAAGAAGCAAGTGTGGCCCAACCACTGAACCGACAAAGAATCAGCAGTTTGAGCTTGATAGCTTTCCCATCCAGATGGCAAACCCGTGAAGAAAGCTCCTAGCAAACCCGTCTGTGCGTAACGTATTAATTGTCGCCGTTTCATCTTTAGGTTGGGGTTGTCGGGTGTTGGTCGTTTGTTGTTATACCACAAAACACCGTCAGTCGATTTTAGATTTTAGATTTTAGATTTTAGATTTACTTGCAGCATTGAATCTGGAATCTCGAACAGCAGTCTAAAATTTGGGGTTCACCACGACAGGAGTGGGGGGCTTGTATCCTTTTTGGGGCGGTTCAGGTGCGAAAATGTGTACCCTACTCTCACCGTAAGGTGCTATAAGAGCGAACCCTACAAATTCAGAGAAATTCAACTAAAGCCGTTCCAAGAAATTTCGCAATAATTGCTTTCCCGAAGTCGTCAAAATACTTTCCGGGTGAAACTGTACACCTTCAATGTGCGGATATTCCCGGTGCCGCACGCCCATAATAGTTCCGTCTTCAACCCAAGCCGTAATTTCTAACACTTGTGGACAACTCTGCTTTTCAATTACCAAACTGTGATAGCGAGTTGCAATCATCGGCGATTCCACACCCTGAAAAACTCCGACTCCTGCGTGTTCTACCTGAGAAGTTTTGCCGTGCATCAACACGGGTGCAGAAACAATTTTGCCGCCGAATACTTGACCGATACTTTGATGTCCGAGGCACACGCCTAAAATTGGTAGAGTCGGGCCTAATTCTTTGATTAATTCCAGAGAAATTCCCGCATCTTCCGGCCGCCCCGGGCCTGGAGAAATCACCACTGCTGCTGGCTGCAATTGGCGAATTTCTGCTAAGGAAATTTGGTCGTTGCGGTAGACTTGCACTTCGCTTGCTATCGGCAACTCAGCACCGAGTTCTCCTAGATACTGTACCAAATTGTATGTAAAACTGTCGTAGTTATCGATGACTATAATCACGGGTTAAGTTAGATTTTAGGTTTTAGATTTTAGATTTTAGATTGACTCGCTGCCTGAAAGCAAGGGTTTCAAGATTTTAGATAGATGCCGAAGATAAAAATAGCTGCAATATAGACGAATAAAACTAAAAATCTCAAATTGGTCATCTAAAACCTAAAATTTGCGTGAAGCGAAGCTATCCAGCAGGGAATCGCCCAATAAGTTACTGACGGGCGATCGCAATTTGAACGACTGCCCACAAAGGAGGAAGCAGAAGTGCAGTACCGACGATGATCGCAGCCATTGCCGATACCAGAACCGCTCCAGCACCGCAGTCTTTGGCAATTTTGGCTAGTTCGTGGTAAGATTGCCCGACTGTCAAGTCTACCACGGATTCGATCGCCGTATTCAACAGTTCCATTGCTAAAACTATGCCAATGGTGACGCCGATCACAGATATTTCTACAGGTTTCAGTTGCAAAAATAGGCCGAGTCCGATCGCCAAAGTGCCAATAACAGTGTGAATCCGAAAATTGCGCTGAGTTTCAAAAGCATAACGCAGACCCCCCCAAGCGTATCTAAAACTCGTAGCTAAGCTAGATGCGATTTTCCAGGACAGCTCTCGATTGTATTTCAAGGCTTTTTTCGGCTCTTGGACTGTCTGGCTAGAAGAGTCTTGAGGCATGGGCAGAAACTGTGCGATTTGTGATGAAATTGAGGGTCTATCTAGTGTCATAAAGAACCAACTTTAATTTACAGAGATGAATGAAAGCTACACTTTTCAAATTAACTTCATCAAGTCTAGGTAACTTTTCTAAGTTTTTACTAAAGTTTTGGTTTAATTTCAGAAAGTTATGTTGGGCTTGACATGATTTGTTAAATCACCATCAACTTCAGTTATGCTGTTTGGATCGCAAGACCGATCGCCTGCAGCAATTTTTCTTGTTGATCTAGCATTTGAGTCAGACTTTCTTCATCCGGGTGATCCCAGCCCAAAAGATGCAGAAAACCATGGGCTGCGAGCCAAGCTAGTTCGGTCTTCAGGGGATGTCCTTGCTGCTGGGCTTGTCGGTTAGCTGTATCGATCGAGATGACGATATCACCCAAGTATAGGGGTTCGGATGACTGCATTTCCTCTAGCTGAGGACAGTCTACCTCTAAAGATGCGAAAGCTAGTACATCGGTCGATCGATCGAGCTGGCGGTACTGGAGGTTGAGGGCTTGCATCTCGGAATCGGCGGTTAAACGCAGACTGACTTCGTAGCCCGGAGCGACTGGCACATACTCTTCCTGGTTTTCCAGCCAAACGCTAAACCAATTTTCCCAGGTTTCGGCCCAAATCTCCCCGCTGGCTGCAATCTCAGGGAGGTTGGAAGCGTCGGCTGACTGCTGGGCGAGCCCGTAACAGTCTTCGACGTTCACCTCAATTAACATTTTTTTGCTCTCCTGTCAAGGGATATATTCAATTTTTTTACAAATTCCAATTGCGCGATCGAACGGCAGGGGATTTTGCAGTTGGTGGCAAGATACAGTAATCTGTTAGAGATTGCAACAGGCAGGCAAAACAATCAGCTTAATTGCCTATTTATGAAAGATGAAATTAGAGATCGAAATTAGAGGCTGATTGTTGGAATCCTCGATTAAGAATTGAAATAGCGATCGAGAAAAGCCAAACCGACGAGTACGCCTAAAAGTCCCGCCGCTGTCAAGGCAAAATGAAACAAAGAAGTCGCCCGCTTGCGAACCATATTCCGCATCGCCAGCTTGACATAACTAGGTGGAGGTGCATTGTTTGTCGGTGCTGTCTGAGTTTCGGCGGACTCTTCGGAGACGGGAATTGCTGAGGGAGGTTGACTCATAGTGGTTAGTTTAGAAGGTTAATAGAGGGGCTGCTGAGGACAGACTCGCCACGATGGTAACAAATATGTAACGTTTTGTGTAGGGTTTTTTAGGTTTCAGATTGTCGGAGGCTGGTTTCGGACAACAAAGCATCCGCCCAAACTGCATCGGATTCTGAAAGCGCAGGGACTAACTCAGCCATATAATCGAGGGTAATGTCATAGGCGGCGCGATCGTACACTGTATTCAACAACGCCTGCAAATCTACGATCGGTTCCACATCGCCTGCACCCAAAGGCAGCGAAAAACAAGGAATCACATCTGGTAGATTAAACAAGTATAAATCCGCAAAAGGTCTTTGATTTCCCCGACTCACCAAAATCCGATAATGGGCTGCAATATCATTGTCCAAAACTGGGAGAGGTTCCCAACCCCGCAACAAATCAATCTCCACAAAATTAGTGCGACTTGCGAATATCTTATCCCGCTTTTCTTCATACATTTCGCGCCCTTTACCCGGACGTTTATTAGCAGGTGAAAGCACCTCAATTACTGTCACAACTTCCTTAGTCGCCATATCTATCACCTCCAAATACCCCTCTCTCACCTCCTCAGACATCGCTAATCTGATTTTCAATGGTTCAGTAGTTCGTGTAGCCACAGCCACATTCGATGTAGTTGAATTTCTGGGAATCGGATTGCGCTGGATAGAAACATCAGGAATCCCGACTAACAGAGATTGTTCTCCCTTTATTTCATAAATCCGCTTTTCAATCGCAACGCGATATTTTGGCACCAGTTGGGGAACCAAAGACTCCTGAATCATACCAATCAGCAAGTGATGTACTTCTGGCCAAAAGTCAGGGCTTTCTAAATAAGGATTCATTCCCGGAAATGGATTAGGCATTGATTTAACTCCTGTGGATTTACCTGCTTAGGACTTATGCACGGGTGGCCAGAAACCGGGTTTTTCACGATAATACTTTATTACAGCCCACAAAACAGCAAAAAACCCGGTTTCTTTGCTTGAGATGCGTCCAAGATTACTACTTCATATTATCCCCTCAATCCCCTCTCTCGAAGCAGAGAGTCAGCCCAAGCAGCATCGGCTTCCGACAAGGGGGGAACGGGTGCGGCGGTGTAATCTATTCTAAAGTCATAGGCGGCGCGATCGTAAACCCCATTTAATAACGCTTGTAAATCTACAATTGGTTCCGCATCACCCGCGCGCAAAGGCAAGGGAAACTGAGGAATCATATCGGGTAAATTGAAAAGATACAAATCCGCCAAAGGCTTTTGATTGGCCCGACTTACCAAAATTCGATAACTTGCCTCAATATCGTTCCCAAAAACTAGCATGGGTTGGTAACTTCGCAGCAAGTCAATTTCAACCAGATGAGTGCGACTACCAAACACCCTTTCTCGCTTTGCTTCATACATTTCTCGCCCTTTGCCAGGGCGCTTATTTGTGGGAGAAAGCACTTCAATCACTGTCACTACCTTTTTAGTTTCAGTTTCGATGACCTGCAAATAACTTTCTTTTACTTCCACTGGCCAAGGTATTCTCACCTTCAAAGACTGGGTGGGCCCAGCGGCAACGGCGACATTAGAAGTAGTCTCGGTTGTTGGAGCCAGTGAGCGTTGTATTGTGACATCGGGAATGCCAATTACTAAAGCATCTTCGCCGCTGAGTTGATAAATTCTTTGTTCGATATCTACTAAATATTTAGGCAGCAATTGCGGAGTTAACAAATCTGCGATCGCCACTATTAACCTATTGTGAACAGAACGCCACAATTCAGGACTTTCTAAATAAGGATTCATCCCTGGAAATGGATTAGGCATTAATCTAGCTCTTGTTAATTTACCTAATTATATGATTTTAGCCGATCAATTAGAAAAACGCAGACAATTTATAAATATCATCTGCGTTAATCCGCGTGCATCTGCGATTAAAATCCCCTAAAAATTCCCGTAACTACTAATAGCCTCCTGCAACCTCCGAATCACTTCATCAACCGAAATCGCCCCCAACTCCCCAGAAGCACGAGTCCGAATATTCAAACTATTCGCCTCAACTTCCTTCGCACCCACAACACCCATCACCGGAATTTTATCCTTCTCAGCATTGCGAATCAACTTGCCCAAACGCTCGCTATTCTCATCAGCTTCAGCGCGCATTCCGAGCATTTTCATCTTCGCCGCCACTTCCTTGGCAAACGGCAAAAACTCCGCGCTGACAGGCAACAACCGCACCTGAATCGGCGCCAACCACAGCGGAAAATCCCCTGCATACTGCTCGATCAAAATCCCGATTAAGCGTTCCAAAGAACCAAAAGGAGCACGGTGAATCATCACCGGGCGCTTGCGAACACCGTCTTCAGCGACGTATTCCAAATCAAAACGTTCGGGCAAGTTGTAATCTACCTGAACAGTTCCTAATTGCCATTCTCTATCCAAGACATCTTGGAAAATGAAATCGAGTTTCGGCCCGTAAAAAGCCGCCTCCCCAATTCCCTCAAAATAATTCATCCCCAAAGTTTCCACCGCGCGGCGGATTGCACCTTGAGCCTTTTCCCAAGCTTCATCGGAACCGATGTATTTCTCTAAATTGTTCGGATCGCGGAAACTCAAACGCGCTTTAAAGTTTTTCAGTTGCAGACTCTTGAAGACTGACAGAATCAAATCCACCACATTCAAGAATTCCTGATCCAACTGTTCCGGCGTGACAAATAAGTGGGAATCATCCACCGTAAAGCCGCGCACCCGCGTTAAACCGCCCAATTCTCCCGATTGTTCGTAGCGGTAAACTGTGCCGAATTCCGCTAAGCGCATCGGCAATTCGCGATAGGAACGCAATTCACTTTTGTAAATTTGAATGTGAAAAGGGCAATTCATGGGTTTCATCACAAAACCCTGTTCGTTTGCTGCCGCTTCCTCATCTTCTGCCATCAGCGGAAACATATCTTCTTTGTATTTCTGCCAGTGGCCGGAAATTTTGAACAAATCGACTCGGGCAATGTGGGGAGTCACAACTTGCAAATAGCCGCGCTTGATTTGTTCTTGTTTCAAGTAATCTTCTAAAATACTTCTCAAAACAGTGCCTTTCGGCGTCCACAAAGGCAAACCTGGCCCAACTGGATCGGCAAAGATAAACAAGCCTAATTCTTTGCCTAATTTGCGGTGATCGCGCCTTAATGCTTCTTCTTTTCGGTGTTTGTATGCTGCTAATTGTTCGGGAGTTTCCCAAGCAGTGCCGTAAATGCGCTGTAATTGAGCTTTGGTTTCGTCGCCGCGCCAGTACGCGCCTGCTAGGCTTTCTAGCTCGATCGCCTTTGGATTCAACTCACTGGTATTATCTAAGTGAGGCCCAGCGCACAAATCCCACCATTCCTCGCCCACATGGTAAAGAGTAATCGGTTCGATCAAACCTTCTAAAATTTCTAATTTGTAAGGTTCGTTAATCTCCTTAATTCTGCGTTCCGCTTCCTCGCGGCTGACTTCTTCTCGAATTACAGGCAATTTACGGTTGATGATTTTGATCATCTCTTTTTTAATGGCTTTTAAATCCTGTTCCGTAAAAGGTTCGGGAGTGTCAAAGTCATAATAGAAACCGTTTTCAATCCAAGGGCCAATGGTTACTTGCGCCTTGGGAAATAACTTCTGCACCGCCATCGCCATAACGTGGGAGGTGGTGTGGCGAATTTTTTTTAGTGGCTCCGACTCACTCGTGCGGGGCAACTCAATCTTAACGGACTCTTCTGGAGGGGACATGGATTCTGAGCTAGACATCGGCTGAATTAGCAATTAATTTAGTTGCAGTTGCTTCTATCTTACTCAGATTGGGACAGCAACCGCCGACTTCCGGCAGGGGGACACTCCGGGAAATTACGCAACGGCCCTCACGGTTAGGACGTTCTTAGCAGAATTTGGGGATTTCGACTCAAAAATCGCTGCTGACACAATTAAATTTATTCACATTCACCTGCTAATTGTTGTTAAATTCTTGAATTTTTTTTATAAATATGTTACAGTTTGTAAAGACCGTCTAAGATTATAATAAATAAATAACCCAATTTTAGTCCATGCTTAATTCCAACTTGCCCGAATCAGAATTGCTCAAAGCGTTACTGGAACCGCTATTAGAGGATTTCAATTACTGGTTCGACCGATCGGCAAACCTCTTAGAAACTGAGGAAATTCCCTTTCTGAGTGGCGAAGATCAATCTGACTTGGTGGCGCGAGTCAAACAGGCTCAGCAAGAAGTAGGCGCAGCTAAAGCTCTATTTCAAGCAACCGGAGGTCAAGTTGGGATTGAAACCGCAGCACTAATGCCGTGGCACAGACTGCTCGCCGAATGCTGGCAAGTATCGGCCCGTTTTCGCTCATTGCAGTCAGCTCCCCCTGGAAAATAAGGAAGCGAGTTCAAGTTCAACCCGCAGTCAAATCCCCAACCCTGGGAAATGTGGCGGCCCACTTGACAACCTCAAACAGATTTCCAGTTAATAAGTTATTACTTGCTGAAACACTTTTGTAAATTGCTGTGTGGCTGTTTAGCCCGGAGGAGAAAATAATGTTGCACCTGCTTTATATTTTAGCTTTTACCGTTCTAGCCTTTCTGGCAGTCGGTAACTTAATCCGCAGTCTAGTCACCGTAGGTATGGAGTCTCAGCGCCCTCAACAATTCAGGGCAAATAATCCCTACGCATCCTCTCCTCGCTCTCAATCTGTACCGCATCCAGAACTTTTAGATGAATACGGAAACGTTGTCAATGAGCCACTATTAGTGATGCGTTCGCTGACTGTGCAAGACGCCCGCGAACAATTAGATGCTCTCTACAAATCATCTCCGGGCGGCAACGACGAAGGGGGCGAACTAGCCTGATACAACCACAGCCACAGCATTTATACTCAGGCGCGATGCCTCAAAAAAATATAGGACTTACAGCCTAGGTGTCCGAAACTCTTTTTCTTCATAGATTTTTGGTGAAAATCGTTTCCGCTGGCATCGGAATAATCATTTTCCGAGTTCAGTGCGAGCTTAAGAGCTCGCGACGATGCTCGCACCCTCGGTATCATTCCGAATCTAACCAGATTGGATATAAGTCCTCAAAATAATTGGCCGTTAGTTTTTAACTAATGGCCAATTATTTGTGATTTTTGAAAGTTTAATTGCCGATTAGCCCGATCTATCGCCAAAAACCGGTTCGCCAAAAACCGATACTGATGGCACTGATATCAAATAGCTCAAGAATAGTATAATGCAAGAGATCCGCAAGCGGTGCCTAACAAGTCTGAATGGTGAGAGTGTTAACGCCCGAATTCCAGCCTGAATAGATGAGTTAGCGTCAAAACCTAGAGGTAAAAACAGGTGACTTTGGGATGAACTCAAGGTCTTGGAGGGATACCTCTGCTTAGATTCGTCTAAGTGCTATTGCTAGCATGATATGACTTAAACAGTCGTGTTATGAGGCATAAATGTATCAGATACTGAAAAGGGATCGCTCTAAACCTCCTATCGATCCTGTTTTGTCATCGGCAAAAATGCACGTTTAAGGCTAGATGATCGTCCCTATTTCGCTACTGGCAGAACTTCTGCAAGCTTGGCCCCAATTGCGGCCACAAATTTATTTCAAATCTTCCATGACAGCCCTGTCTCACGCGATGGAAGACTTGGTTTTGGCGGGTTCAGACGACGAACCGCTAGTCATTGCAAGCTTTCAGCGAGAGCGCTTCTACCGCCAGGAAGCTCACCGCTACCGGCGAATTGCCTCACGCTCGTCTCAGGTATACGTGCTGGCAGCACCGGAAACTGACTTTAAAAATGCTTCAGAGTGTCACGAAACTGTGGCGTTTGCACCGGAGGACGGATTAAGTAAAGAGTGGCACTTAGTGGTGCTGGGGCAAAACTACTCAACTTGCCTGATTTGTCAAGAAAAAATTGTGCCGATCGACAACCAGGACGATCGCGGGCCACTGTTGATGGATCAAGCTCGCAGATTTGAAGGAATTTGGACGTTCGATCGCGAAGTAAGCTCCAAAGCTGCCGCATTGTTGCTCGATAAAATTGTCAATTATCGCCCGGAATTGGCGGAAAAGATCGATCGAGCGCGAACTACTTACAAGCTAGTCAAAACACCGAAAAAAACGAGGAAATCCGCCACTTCCAAAGCCCCCAAACCTGACATAAGTGCAGGAAAAAACTCAAAAATTCCCAATCCCAAATTGAGCGATGCTTTTGCCGAACGCTTAGTAACCTACTTGCAAGCAGGCCAGCACAAACTGCTCAAAGCATACGCCGCCATTGCCGCCCAGGAACGCAAAGAACGCCTCGTAAACTTAATTACAACGGCAATGCGGCAGTCTCTCAACCCGCAAGAAATCGTCGAAGTCGCAGTGCACGAACTGGGAACAGCACTGTCAGCAAGCCGCTGTTTGATTTATCGCTGCAAGACAGCAGATGTGGCGGTCAAAATCGATCGCGAGTTTTTGCGTCCGGGTGCTAGTTCTCTACTAAACCAGACTTGGCTTTTGCAGGAAAATCAAATATGGAGCGATGCGGTGGCGCGGCAAGAGCGAGTTTACATCCAAGACACAGCACAACACCCCCTGATTGTCAATACAAAATTCCTGAAGAAAACTGTAAAAAATTGGCAAATTGTCTCTTGGTTAATGGTGCCAGTGCTTTATCAGGGGCGGGTTTTGGGCATGGTGGAAATGCACCAGTGCCGATCGACTTTGGCTTGGGAAGAAGACGAAATTGCTTTAGTAGAGGCGATCGCCACCCAACTCGGGGCAGCCTTAATTCAAGCAGAAACCTACGCTCATTTAGAAGAACTCAACCAACAATTAGAAGCATTAGACCGCACTCGCAGCAATCTAATTGCCATCACCGGACACGAACTCCGCACTCCGCTTTCTACGATTCAAGTGTGTCTAGAAAGTTTGAACTCCGAACCAGATATGCCCGCCCAGTTGCGGCAAATCATGTTAGAAACTGCCCTCGGCGATGCCGATCGAATGCGGAAACTCGTGCAAGATTTCTTAACTCTTTCTCACTTAGAAAGCGGGCGAGTTCAATGGAATGTAGAATCGCTGACGCTGCAAGAATGCGTGGATTTGGCCCTCAGCAGCGTGCGATCGCGCACAGTCGATCAACAGTTGCCGGAAATTATCGCCGAAGTTTCGGCAGAATTGCCTTTAGTGCAAGCTGACGGAGAGTGGCTGGTGGAGGTACTCTCCAAACTGCTAGACAACGCTTGCAAATTCACCACACCTCAAGGAAGCGTGACCATAAGAGCGAAATGCAATGGTTCTCGGATGGTGGAAGTGCTCGTAGCTGATACGGGGAGGGGAATAGAGGCCAATAGTTTAAAAGTAGTGTTCGATCGATTTTATCAAGAAGAAGGAGCGCTGCGCCGCAGTGCCGGCGGTACCGGTTTGGGATTAGCAATTTGCAAGCAGATTGTTGCCGGCTGGGGCGGTAAAATTTGGGTAGATTCCGCAGGAAAAGACCGAGGAAGTGAATTTCACTTTACTATTCCCACTGTTTAGACTCAATTGACAAGTGTTAACTCATGACTAATCACTAATGACTGCAAACTACCCCTCGGTCTATCCTACATTGGAATACCGATCGCAAACTCTGTTCCACCTTCTAGCGATGACAAACATTTCCAACTTCCCCAATGTTTTTGAGTTACTATCTGATAGCCAATAGACAGTCCCAATCTCGTACCTTTGCCTTCTGCTTTAGTTGTAAAAAATGCCGCAAACAATTTTGTTCTGACTGATATCAAATCTGTTAGCATCGGAATTATTCCTATCTCTATTCTCGACCTCTGCGTGAATCAGCGTCAATCCATTGTCATCTGCGGTTAATACATTCTCTTTTTTTAACTGCAGATGAGAACAGATAAACACAGATTAACGCAGATGAATTATCTCAAGTCCGGTTGCACCATTCGTGATTGTTGACCCTTCGGCTTCGCTCAGGGCATCGCTGTTGACTAGATTTTCCTATTCCGATGCTACCGGAATTGATATGATTCCGGCATTTCCAGTCTGCTGTCAGCAATGCGAATCAAAATCGTGTGGATTATTTCCGGTTTTTTCAGGTAACGAAAATACTTGCTTAAAGCCCTCGAACACAGTTAAAAAAACGGGTTTGTGAGCGTCAGATCACGCAAGTATCGATCGAGTTAATCGATCGACCGAGACACGATAGCACAGAAAAGTTTTCACTGCAGAACCAGCCTCCGCTGCTACACCCTCTCTCACCCTCAATCCTCACCCTGTGAGATCAGCCTTAAAGGTGATGTGGCAACGCGGTGTTCAGCTTTAAAATCAAAAGTATCAAAGCAGATTCAGGATGCGCTTGCCGTCTTAAACCCGGTTTGGCGACAGAATACCTACGGAGGCTGCCAAAAATTAATATCAGTTTAAAACAAGAATCCAACTGTAGGTAAGCTGCAAACCCCCATAGTAATCAGTCAGGCCGAATCTCAAATCTCAAATCTCAAATGGTATAAGTCTCCTGTCCACAAGTCGTGAGATGGTAAAAGTCGCTCGAATCTGTTGAGGCACTGCCGACGCCAGTGTTGATTCGTGAAAATTTGAGGATGCAAATGTTTCGCCCGGAAAAAGTTTTTTCCCAGAAGAATAGTCAAACCTAGAGGGTAGGAAAATCGATTATGTCACCTACAAGCCAGATGAAATCTACTCAAACTATAGGCAACAAGCCACAACTACAATTAGGTTCTCAAGGTAAAGCGGTATTGGAACTCGAACAACTGCTAACCAAGTTGCAACTTTATCGGCAGCCTGCTAAAGGAATTTTTAACCAAGCAGTTCAATTTGCTGTGAAACTGTTTCAGTTTCGGGTTTTCTTGTCGCCGGACGGCATTGTCGGGCCGCTGACTTGGCAGGCGCTTTATACTGCTGCTCCAGTTAATATGCCGGTACTCAAATTCGGCAGTTCTGGGGAAGCAGTCGCTACTGTCCAGGAAGTTCTCAAAACTTCCAACCATTATGGTGGTAAAATTGACGGCGACTTTGCTACTTTGACGGAGAAAGCTGTTCGCGCATTTCAAAAAAGCTTTGGGATTCAGGCCAACGGGATTGTCAATCAAGAAACTTGGACTGCTTTGAGCCAAATTCCGCGTGGCTATGACCCTAATTGGTTCTTGACTTAGGGTTGGCGCGGTCAATTGTTCGATCGTGTGTGGGGGAAATTGGAGGAATGTGCGATTATTCGGGTGCCCCACAAGCACCAGAATAATTGCTGTTTTTTTTGGATTATTTTTTCGGGATTCGTGCTGCCTAATTTGGTTTTATAACTTTGGTGGAAATTATCAATTATCAATTATTAACTACTAATTATCAATTATCAGAAAAGATCGATCGCCAAAAAACTGTTAATTTTCCTTACAATTTCGAGAACAGCGTGCAGTCTCGATGATACGATGCCGTAAAAATCCTTTGGATATATCTATGGCCGAACAACTTACTGGACAACCCCCAATCTTCGGCGGCAGCACCGGCGGCTTGCTGACCAAGGCGCTAGTTGAAGAGAAGTACGCTATCACTTGGACTAGCCCCAAGGAGCAGGTGTTTGAAATGCCTACTGGTGGCGCTGCGATTATGCGTCAAGGCGACAACTTGCTGCATCTGCCCCGGAAGGAGCAGTGCATCGCTTTGGGCGGCCAGCAACTGCGGGCCAAATTCAAAATCACGAACTACAAAATTTACCGCGTGTTTCCCGACGGTACTACTGAGTACCTCCATCCCAAGGATGGCGTGTTCCCTGAGAAGGTGAACGAAGGTCGTCCCTACAACGGTAAGATTGACCGCAATATTGGCAGCAATCCAAATCCGGCTACGCTCAAGTTCACAGGTAAGAAGACTTTCGATCCTTAGACAATGACTGCATCGCTGAGCAAAACCTAGGTAATATTGCCTCGAACGGCTCAGCTTGTAAACTTGTTTTTGCAGTAGTATTCGGGCGCCCGATGCCGTCGCTCGCAGCACCCGAACACTACTGCCAAGTTCAAATCTAATTAAAAGTTAATCGTTAAATTAAAAATGAATGTTGCAATCAGGCGAGCGCAGCCTTCTGATATAGATGTTTGCGCTCGCATTAATTATGAAGCTTTTAAAGGTATTTCCGATCGCCACCAATTCCCTAATACAGATTTTCCGACGCTGGAGTTTTCAACCGAAATAATTGGTCTTCTGATTGACAGTCCATTGTTTTTTGACATAGTAGCCGAGAGTTCCGGTGCGGTTGTCGGCTGCGGGTTTATGGACGAACGCAACCCGATTCGCGGTATCGGGCCCGTCAGTGTCGATCGCACTTTTCAAGGCCGCGGCACGGGACGGCAAATCATGAAAGCTTTGCTGGAACGCGGAGAGGACGCTGTGGGTATTCGTTTGGTTCAGGAATCTTTTAATATGGCGTCGCTGTCGCTGTACGCTTCTTTGGGTTTTGAGGTGAAGGAACCTTTCGTGTTAATGGAAGGGAAGTTTCGCAGCCAGCCCCAGTATGGGTTTGAGGTGCGACCGATGACAAGTGAGGATGTTGCTGAATGCGCGGCTTTGTGCGAAAAACTGTGTGGGTGCGATCGAACTTCGGAAATTCAAGACGCCCTGAATTACTTTTCTCCCTTCGTTGCCGATCGGCAAGGTCGGATTGTGGCTTATACTTGTGCGGTGTCTGCTTTGGGCCACAGCGTCGCGGAAACTGAAGCTGATATGCAGGCTTTGCTCTTGGGTGTCGCTGCGTATAGTTCCGATGAACTGCTTGCTTTTCACTTGCCGATGAGGTATGCAAGTTTGTTTCGCTGGTGCTTGCAAGAGGGGCTGCGCGCCCTCAAGCCGATGGCGGTGATGGCAGTTGGCGAGTATCGGTCGCCGGAGGGATGTTGGTTTCCGTCTTTTGTTTATTGATTGTATAGCGAAGTTAGTATATGATATTTCCCGATTTCTCACAATTCTCGGAACTGGCGAAACAAGGCAATTTTGTACCCGTGTATCAAGAATGGGTTGCTGATTTGGATACGCCGGTATCTGCGTGGTATCGGGTGTGTGCGGGTCAACCTTACAGTTTTCTATTGGAGTCGGTGGAAGGTGGGGAAAAACTTGGGCGTTATAGTTTCTTAGGGTGCGATCCGTTGTGGATTTTGGAGGCAAGGGGATCTCGCACAACTCAAGTTTACCGTGACGGTTCCGAAAAAGTATTTACGGGCGATCCGTTTGTAGCTTTAACTGAATGTTTGGAGTCTTATCAACCGGTGAAATTGCCGCAGTTACCGCCGGGAATTGGCGGGCTATTCGGTTTTTGGGGTTACGAGTTAATTAAGTGGATAGAACCGCGAGTTCCGGTGCATCCAGCAAGCGAGAATGAGTTGCCGGATGGGTTGTGGATGCAGGTGGATAATTTGCTGATTTTCGACCAGGTGAAGCGGAAAATTTGGGCCGTCGCCTATGCGGATTTGCGGGGTGTTGGGGTTGATTTGGCCGATGCTTATGGGCAAGCGTGCGATCGCGTTGGCAAGTTAGTTCAGAAGCTGCAATCGCCGCTTTCCCGGCAATCTACTCTCATAGAATGGACACCTCCCAATAACGGGCAAGATGCCCGTTCCACAACCGAAAATACAGAATTGGCTTACACGAGCAATATTACCCGTGAAAAGTATTGTGCCAATGTCTTAAAAGCTAAGGATTATATCAAAGCCGGAGATATTTTTCAAGTAGTTATTTCGCAGCGACTAGAGGCTGAATACAGTGGCGATTCTTTTGCACTTTACCGCTCTTTGCGTCTGATAAATCCTTCTCCGTACATGGCTTATTTTCATTTCGGAGATTGGCAGATTATCGGTTCGAGTCCCGAGATTATGGTGAAGGCGGAAAACACTGCTGATGGCAAAAAGATAGCAACTTTGCGGCCGATTGCGGGCACTCGCCGCCGGGGTAAAACTCCTCAAGAAGATGATGCTTTGGCTGCTGAATTGCTGCAAGATCCGAAGGAAATTGCGGAACACGTCATGTTAGTTGATTTGGGCAGGAACGATTTAGGAAGAGTTTGCCGAAACGGTACTGTAAAAGTTGACGAATTAATGGAAATTGAGCGTTATTCTCACGTCATGCACATTGTGAGCAATGTGGTGGGAGAATTGGCTGAGGATAAGACAGCTTGGGATTTGTTGAAAGCTGGTTTTCCTGCGGGCACGGTTAGCGGTGCTCCGAAGATTCGGGCGATGGAGATTGTGCACGAGTTGGAAGGTTGTCGCCGGGGGCCTTATTCTGGGGTTTACGGGTATTATGATTTTGAGGGACAGTTGAATAGTGCGATCGCCATTCGGACTATGGTTGTTCGTTCTTTAGGTGGTGACAAACATTCGGTTTCTGTGCAAGCAGGTGCTGGTTTGGTGGCTGATTCTAACCCGGATCTGGAGTACGAAGAAACGCTCAATAAAGCCAGGGGAATGTTGGAAGCAATTCGCTGTTTGAAATAGCAAGTTAAAAACTTCTTTTATAAGGAGGAGGCGGTTGAAACCGCTGCTACACAAACTACTGTTGAACGAGGGAAATGTGAATTTTTATATAGTTGACGTGTTTGCGGAGTCAAAATATGCTGGCAATCAACTCGCTGTATTTTGTGGTGCAGGAGTTGCCGAACTATCTGAGGCCCAAATGCTGCTGATAGCGAGGGAAATCAATTATTCAGAAACTACGTTTATTCGATCGCCCGATCCGCGAGATGGCGGCTATGACGTGCGGATATTCACGCCCAAGAAGGAATTGCCCTTTGCCGGTCATCCGACTTTGGGTACTGCGTTTGTGTTGCAGCAAGAGATTATTCGCGAAAAGGTCGATCGAGTAATTCTCAATCTAGCCGTCGGTCAAATCCCCGTCACTTTTAATTATCACAATGAATCGGCAGATATTTTGTGGATGCGACAAAACCCGCCTAGTTTTGGTGAAGTTTTATCAGCCCAAAGTCTAGCAAATGTCCTGAATTTAGAACCAGATGAAATTGATTCGAGATTCCCCATTCAAGAAGTTTCGACCGGAGTGCCGTTTATTATTGTACCCTTAAAAACTCTCGCCTCGCTCAAAAAAGCTCAAGTCAACTTAGATAAATATTTTGAGCTAGTTGATACAATGGAAGCGAAAGAAATTTTGATATTTTGCCCAGAAACCTACAGCGACGTTAATGATTTAAGCGTGCGAGTTTTTGCCCATTCATTAGGAATTCCCGAAGATCCGGCGACTGGCAGTGCTAACGGCTGTTTGGCTGGATATTTGGTAGAATATGCTTATTATGGGGAAGGAAACATTGATGTGAGAGTTGAGCAGGGTTATGAAATCGATCGACCTTCTTTGCTGTTGTTACAAGCTGCCAAAAATGAAGGGGAAATAGCAGTTTTGGTTGGTGGTAAGGTGGTGATGGTTGCTAAGGGAGAATTTGTGTAAAATTATTTAATAGAGAATTATTAACCGACGATGCACGCAGCTAGATTTAGAGGCTTCTTTGGCGATCGAGATCTTACAATTTTGCTAATATGAGGTAGCTCATATTCATTGATTCGCGTGATTGTTAGGCTAAAAAAGTCATCTCTACCAGATACTTTCCAATGCTGCAAACATTTTCGCGGACTTTAAATGTATCCCCTGACGCTTCAGAAGCGCTGCTTTCACTTCCATTAACCAGCTTGCTGGATTCACCGGAATTCAATCTACTCTTGGAAAGTCTGGATACTAATTTGCTCAAAGAAACTTTGCCAACTGCTGGGACTGTTTTAGCTCAAAAGCTGCCGCCTTTTTACGACTGGTTGCACACAGAACTAGGAATTAAAAACGTCCCTGACAGTCCCGATCATACTACGAAATGGGTAGTCGGTTTTTTGAAGAATCAAGAAAGTTTAACTCGTTTAGTTGATCTGCACAAATCAATTCCTAGACAGGCATTAGAACGAGCGATCCCTCGTTTAGTTAGCGCCTTTGATGAGGTTCAACCCACCGCTGTAAAGCAAGAATGGGAAAAAGCGATCGCAGCACTTTGTCTGCTTCTCGCTGTCGCAGCGCGGGAAAACCAGCCATCTGCGGCCTGAAGCAATTCTGTCTGAGTTTAAACAAAGCGCTTTTTTCGGAAAATTTGCAATTGAGTGCGATCGATCTGAACGACTATCGGCCGTCGCTTGTTGAGGACGATCGCATTGTGTCTGTTTACCAAAAGCAACTGAGCCAATACTACCACCAGAGCTCGTCTTTTCTGAAACTTGCCTTCAAAACGCGCCATTCGGACGATCGCCTCTTCGATTTTATAACAACAGTTGTTGCCTTTCTGGGAAATCACAAAAATTGTTCCCGGTATGTAATCGCCTTCATTTGCCCAGAAAGCATACCTTTCACCTAAAGTAAAGTAGTGAAAAACATTGTTAGCGGTGGAAGTTTTAGCTAACTTTTCTGAAACGCCTAAAGAATTAAAAATTACCGTTGATCGAATATAATCCGGGTATTTTGCGGCTATTTGCTGAGCAACTTTGCCGCCCAAACTTTCTCCGATGACATCGGGCGGATTCCCGCTGTGAAATTGCTGTTTTATCCAATCAATAGCACCCGCCGTTTGCGCGGATTTTAGCTGGCGTTCTAGTTTTGCCATAAATACATCTGGCGTATCTTCCAAAACGTGCTCGAAAGGATACCAAGAACCATATCCGCGAATCACCAAAACAGGCGGATTATTGCCAGAAATGGGAACGCGACTTTCAGCATAAAAACCAGTGCGAGAGTCTTCAAACACTTTTTCTATGATATAATTTCCATCAACAACTTGCCCTGACTCGTGCCGAATGTAAATAGACGGGTTATTGGGTTTAAAAGTATCGTGCAGTTGGGGTTTGGCAAATTTTTCATACAGGGCATCTAGCAAGTGCCTTCCCGTTTGGCGATCGACAAAATCGAATTCTGTTCCTTTCATTATCTGGTAGCGGCCGGTTTTACCAACAATATTTAATAAGTACAAAGAATCTACATAAACCCGCCCGCCCTACAACAGATCGACAAAATCCGACTTGGTTGTTGTCGCTATTTGGTAGATACTGTCTTTACCTGTCAAGGGGTAGCAGTCAAATAATTAGGATCGAAACCTGAAAACCTTCCCCATGAAGGAATTCTGCTCAAGCTTACCCCTAAATGCTAGTAGCTTCCATGTGCTTGCATGGAGTTCGACTACACTTTGTTGTGTCAGCCAGTTATGTAAACTCTCAAAGCCCTGAGTATTGTTCGTAAACTTTTTGGGTTGAGTCGCACGACGACTTTCTTTCAATAATCAGACATGAAAGTCTTTTTTACTGATGTCTATACCTAAGACTGTTGGTGTCATTGTTTGCTCTCGCTCTACTCCGATTTATGAAAGAACTGACAGGCAATTGAATACTAAGCTTGTTAATGCAAGCTTGGGAGCATCTCATACACCCGCCCCCCACAACTAATAACCTATATCAACCTTGACTTTTATCAAATGGAAAAAATGTACATTGAGGTTTACCGTTGAGAGGGGGGGTTTATGGGATTATTAGTTTTTGGCGGAAATGGTTTATAAAACCTGCTCCTAGGAGAGCGCACATTATACAAAAACGAACCAACCGGACATGATATAACAACACAAAATGAATGGAAAATGCAACTACCAATTTTCCATTCATTCTCAATTTTTACGCTTTCGCCTCAACCCAAACCGTCATCCCCTCAACCCTCAAACCTTTGCCGCGAGTGCCGCAATATTGACCGTTAGTAGTAACAGGAGTATCGCCTACATTCTGAATGTGAGCTGTGTAAAATACGTCGTATTTATCAGCTTGTGGCCCTGTCAGCCGCGCGGCAAATCCCTCAATCCGCTTGGCTTTGCCCCGGAATCCAGCTAACTCCCCTTCCGAGATCCAAGCAGTATCGCCAACTCCTTCAACGTGAGCCATGTACTGCAAAT
Source organism: Microcoleus sp. LAD1_D3 (assembly GCF_036702135.1). Lineage (NCBI taxonomy): Bacteria > Bacillati > Cyanobacteriota > Cyanophyceae > Oscillatoriales > Microcoleaceae > Microcoleus > Microcoleus sp. LAD1_D3. The sequence goes on from NZ_JAUBSB010000001.1 coordinate 163,345, forward strand.
TTAAACCTGGCACGGGAGGTTCTATTTTAATTTGAAATCCTTCCACGCGGAGGCCTTTGGCGCGAGTGCCTGCATATTCTCGATCGCTAAAAGTTCGATCGCCAATTCCTTGAATATGCGCCAACACTTTTAAACCCACAGGCGCCACAACTTGGGAACTCGCAGACTGCGCGATCCAAACTTTGATGCCCTCTATTCTCAAAGCTTTGCCGCGAGTGCCGCAATATTCGCCGTTGGAGGACACGTCGGTGTCGCCGATATTCTGAATGTGAGCGCTATAAAATACGTCGTAATTATCAGCTTGCGGCCCGCTCAACCGCACCGCAAATCCCTCAATTCGTTTCGCTTGACCCCGAAAACCTGCCAATTCTCCTTCGCTAAGCCAAGGAGTATCGCCAACACCTTCGACGTGAGCCATGTACTCGACATTTAAGCCGGGAATTGGCGGATCGATATTAATCGCAAATCCTTCGACGCGCAGCCCCCGCCCCTTAGAACCCGAGTATTCTTGAGAACCGAAAGTTCGATCGCCAATTCCCTGAATGTGCACCAAAACTTTGATTCCCAAACCGCCCTCTGCTGCCACCGTTGGTTGAATGTTCCGGGGTGCCCCAAAAACAATGTTCCCCGAACCGGTTGTCTGAAGAGACTGAGGTACTTCCACGCTGGGAACAATAATTACCTCGTGCATGGGGACAGAAGGTGCGGGGGATTCCAAAATCTGGATCTGTGGCGCAACTGTAACTTGTTTCGGTGCAACATTTCCTGACGGGATGACAATCACTTCTGGCAAAGGTTCGGCGCTGATTTTTTGTTCTGGCGCTGCTTTAAATGCTGGTTCGACTTTTGCAGGTGCTGCTTTTACCATCTCAGCAATAGTTAATTTGCCTCTGGATATGGCTACGGCTATTTGTTTGCCAAAAGCGGCGCTGACTGTTTCTTCGAGAATTACCCACTGTTCGTCATCTAATTTGTCTTGCTGTTCCACCAGGGCGAGCACTGCTGAAACTGGGTGTTTGCCGCTGACTAAGGATTCTGCGTCAGAATGCAGTTGAGTTGGGGTTGATTCGGAAATCGCGCGTTGCAGTTCGCGGGCTTTGGCATGAACTGATTGTAAGGGTGCGAAGTCGCTTTGTTCGCGGTGGGCGATCGCCAATACTCGATCGATCACTTTCAATGCTGCATCGCGAATTTCTGCTTTACCTTCAGAAGCTGCGGCAGTCTCGACTAAGTTTTGAATGTCTTTGAGGGAAGCAATTTCCCCCGGTGCGATCGCGGATTTGTTGAGTTCGAGAGCTTGTTTTTGGACTGCAGCAAAGTTGCGGCTGTAGGCGGCTACTTCTTGCAGCAAGCTGTCAGAGGGAGGAAGACCGGAGTCTTGCAGTTGTTTTGCTGCTTGAGACAGGCGATCGGCCAAATTAGCATAAGTTTCCGATAGTCGGGCTATTTGTTGTAGCAAATCTTTATGAGCTAGTTCCATATGTCTTGCCGTAAATATTTAACTTGCTGATTATAGACGTTGAGCGTCTTCTGAAGGTAGAAGGCAGTAGTCATTAGTCATTAGTCCCAGGGAAGAAGAAAAATGCTCCCACTCTCCGACTCCCCCACTCGGACACTCTCCGACTCCCCCACCCAGACACCCGGACACTCTCCGACTCCCCACTCGGACGCTCCTCCTCTGGCATCCCCCGCGTGATCGCCGTCACAACCGTGCAAATACTTAGTCACACTCTGCGACTCCGGCTGTCACGAGTGGCCCGTAACAATGTCACACCTATCGAGCAATAGCCGTCACTGCTGATTCTGTGAAAACAGTTGATACTGAGGCTTGAACCAATAAAATCCCGAAGTGTTATGGTACTAATTCGCGATCTCGCCCACCAAGCTCTGACTCTAGGCTATCTAACCCTTGAAGCCGAAAATCAACTGCGGCGGATGTTAACTACCACCCAGTATGACTTGGAAGACTTAAATGCTTTTATGGCTTTGCAACTAGCAGCTATGTCCGGAGGAGTGAAACAAGAGTCTCGCGAGCTGAAAAAATTTGAAATTTTTGGCGAGACGGCTTCCGAAACTTCCTGTTAGTAATTAGTTGGCTTTTGATTAGTTAAAATTTAGTGAGGGACATTTCTACCATGCAGATTCGTGAAGTTGTAAAACAAGCTATTGCCGCTGGATATCTGAGTTTGGAAGCGGAAAATGAAATGCAGAAGATTTTTTCCTCAGCCAAGTGTGATTTGGAAGATTTGAATGCTTTTATGAGCTTGCAGTTAGCTGCGATGGCGGGTCGCGTCAGGCAAGAGTCTTTGGAATTGATAAAAATGCCAAGTTTTCCAGAAACGAATTAACGGGCTTTATTCATTCATGAGGTATTAGGGGAATAAATATTAATTAATTTATAAAAAAACGTTTATTTAATAATTAATTTTACTAATTTATATACTAATTAATTTGACAAAAATTGCTATCTGGGTTCACTCGGTAGTAAGCAAGTAAACTCAAATTTAAATATTTTTTACAATAAATGTTTAAGTTTGTAGTCAGGACTTGACTCCTCAAAGGCAAGGCTGGGATGACCAGAGTTATCACCCTGTTTGCTGACTAACCGTTGAGCATTATTATATTGAAAGGTTATTTCTTGTTATATCAATTCTGGTTGCACTCCTTATGATATGGAGGACACGGCAGTGCCGTGTCCTGACTGTGGGTAACATTAATTCCCATGCTACCGGATTTGATATTAATTATCTCTCCCATTAACAATATTCATCTATCGCCCGAAGCAGAAAATTCAAGCGTTTGAGCCACTTTTTCACTACCTGGACAGGTGTGGCGGGGAGGAGACCTAACAATTCATGATAAGTGATTAACTCGACTTACTGGGAAACAACTAATATTATTTATCCTCGATTAACCGCCATCAAATTTGTTCGTAGTGAGGAATTTGATCTTCCTAAAATAACTCTGAGTTCCGGCATCACTACCAACGTTGTAACGGTTATTTTACCAAGTTTTATATACTCAATAAGACTATTTCCTAGGATGGCGACGCTCTAACTCTTTAATTACTCTCAGAACAAACAGCGACATTAAAGCGCCAATTAATGCCAGTTGCCACAACCCGCATCCTGCCGCAGTTCCTAAAGCTGCTGATACCCAAATAGCGGCGGCAGAGGTAAGCCCATGAACTTCCGGTTTGCCTCTTTCCTGTTGATGTTGTCGCAGGATTTCTCCACCTCCCAAAAACCCAATCCCGGCAGCAATGCCTTGGATTACGCGCGCTACAGCATCTCCTCCGTTTTCATTTTTACCCATTGCCAGCGGTATTAAAACAAACAGTGCAGAACCCATACTAACTAGCATATGAGTTCTTAATCCCGCTGGTTTGTGCCGGAGTTGGCGCTCCCATCCAATAATTCCGCCAACAAACATGGCTAGGCACAACCTTAATAGTATGCCTAGCCAATTATCGGGAGACCACAAGTTAGCGATCGACAATGTTTTACTGCAAATAATTAATCCGAAGATTCCAATATTAGCGGAGTACGATGTCCGATCGCAATCTCACTGCCAAATCTTGTTCCGGGCGAATCACGAGCACGTCAACGCTGCGCCGCCCCAACAAGACTCCAGCTAAAGCGCCGATCCCAGCGCCTCCTAATACTTCTTCAGTCGCGATCGCTTTGTCGCCGGTAATGCCTGCTAGCGCTGCGGCTGCTGCTGCACCCAATGCTGCACCTTGCCCTACTGAACCTGCACCAGCACCTTTTTGGACTCTTTCGGTTCGGGTAATAATTCCCGAATAGCCATCAATCCGATAGCGTTGGCGCCGGCTGATAATTAACTCTCTGGCAACAAATTGAGTACCCATTTGATTGCCTCTTCTGACAGGTTGCAATGCCCCGACAATCTGGCTGCCTGCGGGGATTAATACTCTGCCTTGAGGTGTGCGGATGTCTCGCGCTACTGTTAAAGTTAAAGGTGCAGTTTCTTCGCGGGTGACAACTATTTTGTCTTTTTCATAGCTAACTGGAATTACACTGCCCGATGGAATTGTGATGCTATTAAATTGGGAAATTCGTTGTTGAGCTTCTGCGGGAGTAGCTACCACGAGCGGGGCGCTGGTTCCCACTGTAATGCCCAGTGCGAGGATTGCTGCTGTTGCTGAACGCCATTTTTGAGAAGTAATCATATAAATTGTCTCCTTGCTTCGGTTTTGCTTTACTTAGGAACGCACTACTGCTAAATTTGTTTCTTGTTTCGCATTCATCTGATGTTTCGATTATGGCAGGGCGGAATTCTACAAGTTGGGAAGATAAGGTCGATAATCCAGAAGTTGAAAATTTGGAAAAATCAAGAAAATCGGCAAGACAGGGGCGATCGGGAAGATAAGGAAGATAGTCAACAGTCAACAGTCAACAGTCAACAATTAATTGTTGAGAGCGTTTAAGGCTAACAATCCAGCACCGAAAGCTGGTTCGTATCGGGGCGAAATAACCTGAGCTTTTGGGGCGATCGCACTTATGGCCGCTTCAAACCGACCCCGGCAATTTGCCTCGCCGCCCCACACACCTCCTACGATAACTATTTCAAACTCTTCTGTTTGGTTAAATAGCGCTGAAATGGCTATTTTTGTTGAATAGGTTAATTCTGCCACAGCATTATTGATAATGCAGTCAGCGACGCGATCGCCCTCTGCTGCGGCTTGATCGACAATCGGCGCTAAAGCTGCAATTTCTTTGACTCCCCAACCGCGCCCGTAAACGACTTCTACCAATTCTTCTAGGTTAGTGAGGCCTAAATGCTTTTGAAATTTTTCCGCAAGCACGGTAAAATCTTCGCGTCCGTCATAGAACTTCAAAGCAGCTTGCAAACCCTGAAGAGCGATGTTATATCCGCTGCCTTCATCGCCTAAAATGTATCCCCAACCGCCGACTCGTTTAGTTTTCCCTTGACGGTTTTGCCCAAAAACAATCGAACCGGTTCCTGAAATAACGGCGATACCCACTGGATGCCCTGTACCGCCAGCAAGTGCGATCGCGCAGTCGCTGCAAATTACGATATTCCTGGGGAGGAATGATCGGGTTACCGGTAAAGTATTCGTCAACTGCAAGTTCTGCACTACAAATTGCACTATTTCACGATCTTTTGGACGCCCGACGCCTGCTAGTCCCAGACCAATTGCTTCTATGTTGAGATTGCTATTCGTCTCGACCTGAGCGGACAGAACTGCTCGTTCGATCGCCAATTGGATGGATTGTTTTGCTGTCTCAATTCCCAGGGTTTGATAATTTGACGGCCCTGCTTCACCCCGTCCTAAAACAAGGTGGTTGTCGTCCATTAAAAGGCAGATAGTTTTAGTGCCGCCGCCGTCGATGCCGAATACGTAGCTCATGAATAATTTAGAGAATAATAGAGCAACCCAGATTAACAGAGATATCTCTATTCTACGCTTTGTACAATCCGATTAAACTGAGATGTTGCACCATTGTCAATAAGCATTTTATGAACAGGCTTTCCGGCCTGTTCCACAAGAAAATCTACTCTTTGTGGAACAGGCCGGAAAGCCTGTTAAGCGAGAATGGTGCAAGATGTGAGATTAAATCGACAGAGCAATGCTAATAATAATTAAACCTAATAAAGCTAACCAAACGAGATGGCGCTGACACCAATTTTTGATTGATTGAGGCCAGCCGCCGCTGATGTAACGGCTCGTCTGTGGCACAAGTGGCTCAGCTTGATTGTGATAAAGTGTGCATTCTTTGGCAAAGGGACGCTGCGGGTAGTTGCAAGTGTCGTCTGCGTGATAAATACAGCTAGCACACAGAAATTCTTCGGGTTTTGATCGATAAAGAGGGATACCCGGATGACCGAAAGCTTTGAGGGGGATTTTGCAGTGTGGACAGGCAAGCGCTTGGGCGTCTACAGATTGGTGACAGCGGGGGCAATCAGGCATAGACAGCAGGGTGATGGGGTAATGTGGTGGGTAGGCTCATTAGCGGGTTTTCCGAACGCCGATTAGCGTGATCGACTCGCCATCAGGCGGCTGGATGCTCCAAAATAGAAAGGTAGGTGTGCGCTGATGTAACTTTAAGTTTACAGATGGTTTCGCAGCGACAGCAGGCGACCTGAGCCGATCGGGTATGAAAGGGCAAACATTAGGAAAAATCTATGGATAACAATAGCAACTTACTCAAACAACTGGTAATGCTGGGCATTGGTACTACCTCCCTGGTGGCCGAGAAATTGCAGGAAGCTAGCGAGCAATGGGTCAAAGATGGCAAAATCAATCCTGAGCAAGCCAAAACCTTTGTCGATGACATGACGGAGCACCTCAAGTCTGAGCAGGGCAATTGGGATACGCAGTTGCAGCGGCAATTGCGGAATATTCTCCAAGATATGGGAGTTCCCCGACAGTCCGAAATGGATGAGTTGCGGGGAAGGCTCGATCGTTTGGAACGTCAGATGCGGGATTTAGAAAACCGTAACTGGCGCTGAGTTCGATCCTCTTCGAGGGCTTCGCTAACGCCCGCGAGAAGTTCGCTGCTATCTTGTGATAAGATTGTCAGCCGAAGGCAGAAGGCTAAAAAAGGCACTTATGTAGAAGCCACTTATGTAGAATTACAAACATTCTGACTTCATACTTTTGCCTTTAAAATTATCTGGAACCTGCCATTTTTTGGTGGAAAAGTTCAGATAAAATTTGGTAGTTCTTGTTGTACTAGATGTCTTAGATATCTGAGATATTGCGGTTAAAAGTATCAGGAGGATTAATTTTGCGAGGAGTTCTAGTCAGCTTGGGAGTAATGCTGGTTTGCTTTGTGTTTTTGATAGTCGCTCAAATGGGCGGTTCTGGGTCCCAAGCAGTTGCAGCCGAATTGAACAATCTTTTACCAGAGACTGCTATTGAGAACTTGTCAGCGCAGTCTTTGAATGAAAATAACTTGCTAGTAGCTGATGCTACTTTACCGGAGGTACCAGCTACTATCGCTGGCAATAACATGACTGATAATACTGAGAAAACTGTCACCACAGATTCAGGTCTGAAATATGTGGAATTGAAGCAGGGTGATGGGGCGACTCCAAAAACCGGGCAGACGGTTGTGGTACACTACACTGGAACTTTGGAGGATGGCACGAAATTTGACAGTTCGCGCGATCGCAATTCTCCTTTTCAGTTCAAAATTGGCGTAGGTCAAGTAATTAAGGGTTGGGATGAAGGTGTCGGTACGATGAAAGTCGGAGACCGCCGCCAGTTGATTATTCCCCCTGAACTCGGTTACGGTGCTCGCGGTGCGGGTGGCGTGATTCCTCCTAATGCTACGCTGATTTTTGATGTGGAATTGTTGAAAATTGCTGGCTAGGTAGCTCAACCTAATTAAACGTAAAACTTTTACGGTGTTTAGAAACCCGGTTTTTTTATTAAGAAACCGGGTTTCTGTGTATGTTCTGGTTGATTTACGATCGCTTCGGAGATGCCAGATTGCGAAAGCAGGTAAATTGGGCGTCAAATAATAGTTTGATGATTCCTGTGGGCCCGTTTCTGTGTTTGGTAATAATTACTTCTGCAATTCCGCGATCGGGCGAATCAGGGTTGTAATATTCATCGCGGTAGAGCATAATTACTAAATCCGCGTCTTGCTCGATACTATTATGAACTATGATGTCATTAGCGACAAAATTATGCAGTGCAGGCACGGTTAAATCGTAAACTTCAGCTTCGCCATCAACTTCTATTGAGGCGATTTCATCCCAGTAAATATCGCTCTTAGATAAGAGGGCAAGTTCATCAGATTTAACAATTGTAGCTAATCTGAATGCTCGTTCCCGACCAAGGTTGTGTTTGTAAAGGGTTGTACCACAATATAAGTTGCCAAGCTGTGCTTGCATCTGGCGTGTAGTTAAACCAAATTGCTGCATAGCAGGAACAGCATACATTTTCCACACATCACGCGGTATGACATCTCTATTAGTATTGCTAGAACGAATTTCAATGTATTCTGCAATTTCTGTCAGAGCTTGCTGTTTGTAGTTACCTACTGCACTAATCAAATGAATAAACTTATCTAAATCAGGTCTTCCAGTAACCCAAACTTGATGTTGATCTCGCCCTTTCCCTGGCTGGGGGCTTAAAAATAAGCGGGCATTGATACCAAGTCTGAGTAAGAGTGACTGAACATCTCTTGCCAATTTTTCACTACTGGAAGCATAGTAAACACTAGGGTAATGACATTTACCCCTACCTGTTTTTATGCAACCATCAGTACACCAAAGATGGCGTAAAAATAAAGCTATTGCTTCTTGAGGCTGCTCAAATATTTGATTGGGGACAAACTTCTGGTGAGAACGCAGACCAAAAACACCTAAAGCATCTAGCCATTCAGTTACAGGATTCCTCACATTATGTGTGAGATGATAGGCAGCAGGAAGATAAACTTGATACCAATCACGTTCTTTACAAATACGAGGTATGATTCGCTCTCCAAAGACTTCTATTGCAAGATTTGCAACTGTATTGGCTAAATCTTCCTCTCTAGTAGTGTATTGAATAACGTGTCGAGGTAGAGTACATCCGTCTCCAATCATGTGTCCTAGCAAGGCTATTTCGGCATTGTCCATCGATTGGATGAAGGAACTTGATATGTATCTAGGTAGGGCAATACGATCGCCTATTTTTAACTCGTCCAATCGCCGCCAGCCCTGAATGGTTAAGAACTTATGATTGCCAGTGGCTCTAATTGCCCGTCCCAAACGAGTTTGCAGTCGTAGTACAGGCTTAACACCTGTAGCAAAGGCATTGCTAACAACGGCTTTTTCTAACTGCATGCTGGCTTCATTGAGCGCCCAAACTGTGAAGCCAGATTTCCCTACTAATTCACGAATGGGTACGCGCACACCAGTATCTGCTAGCATTACCAAACTATCACCTGTTAAGCAGCCGCTTTCGCGTAAATCAGACATCATCGGCCGCTTGTTTGTCCTCGCTTCCACACCCCGACTCAACTGAGATAAGGCAATAATCGGCACGTTGAGTTCGCGGGCTAAACCTTTAAGACTTCTGGTAATTCGAGATAGTTCTTGCACGCGGTTGTCGCTGGTACCTTCCATTAATTGCAGGTAATCTAGCAAGACTAATCCTAGGGTTCCGCCTTGTTCTGCTTGGAGGCGGCGGACTTTCGATCGTATTTCTGTGACGGTAATATTGGGAGTATCGTCAATAAATAGTGGTAGTTCTGATAAATTGCCAATGGCTGTACTGATAGGTTCCCATTCGTTTTGACTGATTCTACCCGATCGCAATCGGTTACTTTCTATTTTGGCTTCGCTGGACAGGATACGCTGCACTAGCTGTTCTTTCGACATTTCTAAGCTGAAAACGGCAACCGGCAATTTCTGCTGTCCGGCGGCGATGTGGTGGGCGATGTTGGTACAAAAGGCCGTTTTGCCCATCGCCGGCCTAGCCGCAACGATGATTAAATCCGATCGCTGAAAGCCTCCTGTCATAGCATCTAAGTCATAAAAACCGCAGGGAATGCCGGGAAGTGTGAGGCCTTCATTGCGATTTTCTAGGTCTTGAAATGTTTGGTTTAGCGTTTCGCCGATCGACACTAAATCCTGTTGCGGACGTTCTTGAGTTATGCTGAAAATTTCTTGTTCGGCGCGGTCTAAAACTGTTTCTAGTGGTGTTGCCGTCTCGTAACCTAATTGTACTATGTTGTTGCCAGCTTCGATTAATTTGCGGCGCTGATATTTGTCTTCAACTAAAACTGCATATTGGTCGATGTTGACTGCGGAAACTGTGCGATCGACTAATTGTGCTAATTTAGTTAGTCCTCCTACTTGCTCTAACTGGTTGCGGTCGGTTAGCGCAGTTGTTACCGTCATTAAATCCGTAGGTTGACCCTGTAAAAATAGCCCTAATGCCGATCGATAAATGACTTGATGAGCGGTGATGGCAAAAAACTCCGGCCGCAGAAGTTCGGCAATTCGGGAAATAGCTTCGGGGTCAATTAAAATCCCGCCCAAAATTGCTTCTTCTGCCTCTATATTTGTCGGCATCAAATCGCTCATTAGTCAATAGTCCTCAGTCATTAGTCCGCAGTCATTAGTTATTAGTTGCCAGTGATTAGTCGTCAGTTTTGAATCCTTAGTTAGCAGTCCTCAGTCCTTAGTTAGCGGTACTCAGTTCTTAGCTAATGACTAATGACTAACAACTAATGACTGATGACTAATGACTAACAACTAATGACTGATGACTGATGACTAGCAATTACATCGGGACAACTTGAATATCAACTTCAGCGGTAACTTCTGCGTGAAGTTTGATTTCAGCTTTGTATGTACCAGTTTGGCGAATTTCGGGTAGGGTGATGCCGCGCCGATCGACTTCTTGACTGGTAGAGTTGAAAATCAGTTCTGCTACTTCTTGGTTGGTGACAGTACCAAAAATCGCGTCTGCTTCGCCAACTTGCTTGGAGATGATGAAAGGCCCAGCCGATTCGAGGGCGGTTTTGCGGACTTCAGCTTGCTGCTTGAGCTCTAGCTGGCGCAGTCTTTCTTCTTCACGGCGGCGCTCTGCTTGCTTCAGAATGCCCGGAGTGGCTCTAAATCCCATTCCTTGGGGTACTAGGTAATTGCGGGCATAGCCTGGGGCTACTTCTACTACGTCGCCAGCTTTGCCGAGTTTGCTGACATCTTTATTTAAAACTAATTGGACGCGCTTGGCCATGATCGTGGGTTGTGGGGTTTTAACTGCAACTTTTTATAATAGCGAAGTTTGAGGGGCGATCGCAAGGGAGAAGGAAGTTCGGCAACGGATTATGTAGCGGATGTAACGGATGTAAAGGATTTAACGGATGGATGTTGAGATTCGAGGTTCGAGATTCGAGGTTCGAGGGAAGAAACAGGGATAATATTTTTAACGGGCAAATTCAGTTTGAAATTACGCAAAACGAGGGTGCTGTAATGAGCCAAAGCAACTACAGTGCAATGTCTTACCGAGCACTCAGGCTTTATTTTCAAGGCGCTGGGCGACGATCGATCGCGCTACAGTAGCAACTAACTGGGTCGGATTGATCGGCTTGGCTAAGTGTTTGTCAAATCCGGCTTGCAAAACTTGGCGCTCGTTCGCTTCTCCAGCATAGGCCGTTAAGGCGATCGCCAACAACTGCCGGTACTCAGGCGCAAGCTGAGTGCGGATGCGATTTATCAACATATATCCGTCCATCTGGGGCATTCCGATGTCGCTTACGAGCAAATCCGGTGCAGTTTGTTCGATCGACTCTAGCGCCTCAGCAGCAGATGACAGGGAAATCACCTCTGCACCCGCTTCCTCAAGCACGAAAGCGACAAAATCTCGCGAGTCGAGTTCATCATCTACCACCAAAATTCTCAATCCAGCTAGCGGCAAGGATGAGATATCGCGAGGATCAGCCCCATTGACAGCTTCCTCCTCCTGCCTTCTAGAATCATCATTTAATAGCGGTAATCTCACCGTAAACGTCGCTCCTTGACCAACTCCTGCGCTTTCTGCAAACACCGTTCCGCCGTGAAGTTCGATCAGTTGGCGGACGATCGCCAATCCCAATCCCAAGCCGCCAAATTTGCGAGTTGTGGCGCCATCTTCTTGTCGAAAATGGTCGAAAACATAAGGCAAGAAATCGGGAAGAATGCCTTTACCCGTGTCCGTGACTTTAATTTGAGCTTGGCGTGCGATTTGCGATAATCGAACTTCAACTCTACCGCCTTCGGGCGTGAATTTCACCGCGTTTGATAACAAATTCCACACAATTTGTTGCAAGCGACTTGTATCACCGACAACTTGCCCGACATCGGGATTTAAGATTATTTGGATTTGAATTTTTTTAGCTTCGGCTGCTAATTGCACGGTTTCCACGGCAGACGGAATAATGGTTGCCAGATTCACCGGAGCGACATTCAATGTGAGTTTCCCTTGCAGAATCCGGGACACATCAAGCAAGTCTTCAATTAATTGAGATTGTAGTCTAGCGTTACGCTCGATCGTCTCAAAGGCCTTAGCAGTTTGAGTCGCGTTCAGCTTGCCGCCGACGAGCAGTTGCGACCAGCCTAAAATCGGATTTAAGGGCGATCGCAACTCGTGAGAAAGCACCGCCAGAAACTCGTCTTTAATGCGGTTAGCTCGCTCGGCTTCCGCGCGGGCAGTTTGTTCTAATTGCAGAACCATATCGCGCTCGGTTTCCACTTGTTTGCGCTCTGTAATGTCGATAACAGAGCCGATATAACCCTCAAATTGTCCCCTTTCGGTAAATCTGGGAGCAGCCGCATCGATCGCCCAAGAATATCCGCCATCCTTGCGCCTGACGCGAAATTCTACGCGGTAAGGTTCCTGGCGTTCGTTGGCGGTCAAAAATGCTTTTTTGACCTGTTCTCGGTCTTCTGGATGCGCCGCGTTTACCCAACCGAATCCCAAACCAGTTTCCTCAGTTTGACCTGTGAATTCATACCAGCTTTCGCTCAGGAAAGTGCAATAGCCTGTGGAGTCTGTTACCCATACCATAAAAGGAGCGTTGTTAGCCATAGTGCGGAATCGTTCTTCGCTTTCTTGCAGCGCTGCTTCGGCTTGTTTGCGTTCTGTGATATCCCGACAGACAATCACTCCGCCTTTGATTTCGCTGCTAGTATCAACTACCGGATAACCGCTGATACTGATCCAGCGACCTTCGGAATCTTCGGGGCGGACAAATACCTCTACATCATTGACATATTCACCTTTGATTGCTCTGGCAAGAGGTAGTTCAGCGTCGGGGAAGAAGGTTTTTTTATCTGCCATAAATAGTCCGTATGTTATGGACCATTCCTCACAAGATTTTTCATTCGATAGCTGACCGAATATTCCTACGGCGGCTCGGTTAAACAACACAAACTCCCCTTGTTGGTTTGCCAAAATTAAACCATCACCAATGCTGTCAATGATGACTTGTAGTAACTTAGTTTGTTCTTGCATGGCGAGTTCTGCTCGTTTGCGATTTGTGATGTCGCTGGAGATGCCAATGAGACCGATGACTTCTCCCGCCTGATTGCGATAGGGAGCTTTCATTACCAGAAATGTCCGAATGCCATCGTGAGATTCTTCGAGGACTTCTGTTTGGCCGGATTCCATAATGCGCCGATCGTTTTCCGTGACTGTGACTGCAAGTTCTTCTACTGGGTATAAATCCAGATCGCGACCACCAATTACTTCAGAAGCAGATTTGCCCATTATTTCCAGGGTGGCTGGATTTGCATAAATAATCTGTCCTTCTCGATTTTTGACAAAAATTGGCGTGGGCGCTGACTCGTTAATCACGTTCAAAATCGCATTTTTTTGCCGCAGTTCTTCTTCAGTGCGTTTGCGATCGCTAATATCGCTCCAATAAACCGTAAGTCCTTCGGCCGCTGGATAGGCGCTCACTTCTATATACATTTGGAGTGAAGGCGAAAACTCTTCAAACTTGGCAGAAACTTGCTCGTTAACGACTCGATGAAATTCTTGATATAGCATCGAATTCGATTCTCCCTCGGCGGGGAATAGCTCCCAAATCGATCGACCTAGCAAGTCGTTTCTCGATCGAGAAAGCAGTTTTTCTGCTGTGGCATTAACGTAGGTATAGCGCCATTGTGAATCGATCGCCATAAAGGCATCGGTAATACTTTCTATAATATTGCTCACTTGTTGGTTGGCCGCTTGCAGCGCGAGTTCAGCGTTTTTGCGCTCGCTGATGATTTCGCAAAAAATCATGATGCCGCCAATCTCATTGGCGTTGGTTCGCCAAGGATGAATTTCCCAGCGCACCCAGTCGATTAAGCCATCAGGGCGGAGAAACTGATCTTCTTGGCAGATTTCGACTGATCCCGCCAGACAGCGCTGGTGGATTTGTTTCAAACGATCGGGCAAATTGGGAAAGATGTCGTAGTGCGATCGGCCCACAATGTTTTGAGTGCCGAGCCCGTAACTTGACAGCCAGCGGTCGCTCACCAGCATATACCGCATCTGGCGGTCAAACATCGCCACCCCCGCAGGCGAATGTTTGACGAACAGCCGCAGTTGCTCTTCCTGTTGCCGCAGGAGATTCTCCGATTGTTTGCGATCGCTGATTTCTGTAAAAAGTATGGCGACTTTGCGACTGTGCGGCTCAGGAGTGCGGAACGCCGAAACGTCGAACCAGCGGTTCAGGGCTTCCGAGCCATGCTCGAAGCGCAGGGGTTCCCCCGTCAGCGCGACTTTGCCGTACATCTCAAACCAATAATCTTCGATATCCGGAACGAGCTGTCGCACCGTTTTACCCACAGCTTGTTCGAGTCCGGTTTGTTTCAAGAAGGCTGGATTGACTTCTAAAAAGCGGTAATCGATCGGCTTTTCGTTTTCGTCAAACAGCATTTCGATGACGCAAAAGCCTTCGTCTAGGCACTCAAACAAAGTGCGATAGCGTTCCTCAGAGCGGTGCAAAGCAGCAAGAGCTTGTTTGCGATCGCTAATATCCATAAACGCCGCCACACAGCCGCGAACTGCGCCTTGTTCGTCAAATAACGGTACCGCATTCACCAACCAATCAAAGGTCTCCTCGTCCTCGCGCACCATTTGAATTTCCATATCTCGCACTTGGACGCCGGAAGCCACGGCTAGTTGCATGGGGAGTTGTTCTCCCGGAATTTCTAGTCCGTTGCGGAGTCGTCTAAACGGAAGGACTGCCGCTTGCTCTCCTGTTCCAGAAACATTGGTATCGGCCGACACTTTCAACATCGACAGGGCAAACCGGTTAGCGCGAATTACTTGACACTGTGGATCGTCAGCGATCGTAATACCGACGGGTACAGCATCAAGTATCGATTCCAGTTCATTGACTCGTCGCTCTAGTTCTTGGTTGAGCCGTTGAATTTCTTTTTTGGTAGCTTTGCGCTCTGTAATTTCATGCACCGTCACATTCACTCCCAGGACGCGATCGTCTTCGGCCGTCAGCGGATAGAGACTCAACAGCCAATCGCGATCGACTCCCGGCTGTGCTGAGTTCGTCCCGCGAACTTCGAGCTGTTGGAGGGGAACTTTAGTTTCAATAACTTGCTGGTAAAGCGGCTCTAAATCATCTGCCATTTCTGGCAAGATTTCGCGCAATGTTTTGCCGATGTGGGCAGCGGCTGGAACTCGGTTGATTTCTGCTAGGCGATCGTTGAGGCGGACAAACCGCAACTCAGTATCAAGGAAGCAAAGTCCGATCGGCGCACTAGCATAAATCGCCTCGATTTCTGCTAGTTGTTGCTGGGCCGTTTGCGCTTGTTGAATAAAAGCAGCCCTCGCCGCCTTCTGCTCGGTGACATCTTGAAAATAAACGGCAAGTCCCGATGCGATCGGATAGGCTCGTACCGCATACCAAGCATTGAGCGGCGGATAAAAAGATTCAAAACTCACCGTAACTTGGAAGGTGGCGGCGTGGCGATATTCCTGCTCGAACAAAGTGCCCACAGATTCGGGAAACTCTTCCCAAAGAGTGTTGCCAATCACCTCTTCCGGCAGTCGATTCAGCCACCGCGCCGCTTGCAAATTGAGGTAGGTAAATCGCCAGTCTCGATCCAAAGCAAAGAACCCGTCCGAAATACTTTCGAGGGTGTCTGACAGTTGTTGGGCGGGCGGGTGAGTGACTGGTTCGGGCTTTTGTTGAGCGAGTTGCGTGAACGTTGTTACTACTGCATAGGGAGTCGATCGATCTCTTTGAAATAAAGGTTGAGAATTGAGTGTCAACCAAATCAATTCTCCCTGTGGCCGATAAAAGCCCATGATCACATTTAAACATGGTTGCCCGGTTTGCAGCGCCACCATCGCCGGATGCGTCTCGCCGGGAAAATCCGAGCCATCTTCACGCACAGTCTGCCACAGACTATTTATTGAAGTGCATAAGAGCATCTGTTCTGCTGTCATCCCCAACAGAGCCTCGGCGTGAAAATTGCACCCCTGAATGCTGCCATCTGCCAATTGGAGAACCATCCCTACATCAGTTGGCAAAGGCGCGGCTGGGTAGAACGCTTTGTTAGAATCCGTCGAAACAGAGGGGTCGATTTTTGCTTGGGGTTCAGTATTGCGTGGGTTTTGCATCGGTTTCTAACAACGCTCATTTTACTTTTGGCCAAGCCAATCGTGCTCATCAATAATCCTGGGGAAATAATCAGAGGAACTTTTGATTTAAGCAGGCTGACAATTCAAACCTCTGGGGGATGCTGATCGTCCTGCGGTAATAGCCAGAGCGAGACAATTTATTTTATAGTAGAATCCCACGTCTTAACCAGTTGCAAGATTCAGCACAGGCGACAGGCAAATTTCTCGCTGTTTCAAATGCGAGGTCAGTCAGTCTCATAAGTTTTCGCGTTGCTGCATATTACCAACGGCGGTTGCTGGTTTTCGGGCGCGAACAGATGAAACTTGTGCACCGGTAAATAAGTGGATGAAGATTGAAAATACATAAGGTCTCTCTGGGAGCGAATGAAACGAAGCGATCGATCTTGTTACGCCCGCCTTACATTCTGTTACATTATAAACTTTATTCGCGCCTACCTACTTAGAAACCCCGTTTCTTTGTGTAAACGCGATCGGAAATTTAGGCAAGAGTATGTTCGTCTTAACGGTAAACGGGCGATCGCATTTACCTCAATACAGGGCTGGCTGCTTCCTGCAGTCGCAGCCTTTGTGTCACGTTTGACCATGCGCCTTTTTGCTGTTCATCTCACAAACTTAATTTTATGCACATATTCACAGCAGCCGATCGCACCTATATTCTGGGGTTAGCAGCACTTCTCAAGTCTGTAGATCTCAATGTTAGCCAATCTGGGGAGGAGCAGGTCAAAATTAGCGTTGTATCTACCAGGATATATTCACCGCAAAAGGAACAGTTACAGAATTGCTGCAAATACCAGATTGAATGGCAAGAATTGCAATCTAATTACGACCAACTTCTTTCGGTATCAGGTTCTAAACTTCCTTACGTTAAATTGGAGCCGCGAAAATATACCAAAGAAACAGAAAGGCTGATTTGGCTCGACAGCGATACGATCGTTCTGGGGAGCTTAGAGCCGCTGTGGAACCTAGATTTTCAAACTCTGCCGATAGCAGCCGCAGCCAACGTCTGGGGAAATCCCAACAATTATCACGATCTAAACCCTTATTTCAATAGTGGTGTTTTAGTTTACAACATGAAGCTTTGGGAGGAAGAGCAACTGTCGGAAAAGCTGCTCCAAAATGCTAGGGTTCACGTTTGGGGCGATCGCGATCAAGGTGCATTAAATTCAGTTTTAGTGGGAAGGTGGAAGCACTTAGACCAAAGATGGAATAACCACAAGACTGATGATATGTCAAGTAAAGTGATGCACTTTATATCAAGACCGAAACCCTGGGAAAGCTCCGCCCCCAATCAATTATGGCTCGATATGTTGTCTCAGACACCGTTTAAGGACGAACTGGAAAAAATTCCAAATAAGTTTAAGGGGCTGTCTAGCTTTAAGGTAAAATACAAAAGACTTGACAGGTGGTTGAGCGAACCAATACTCAAGTTTAAGAGTTATCTGAAAAAACAAAAACTTTAAGGTCAAAATTGGTCTTTCATGCCACGCAATCGAGCGAAGGTTTGCACTGGATCACGGGTGTTGGCGGCTGATTGGAGGTTGGGAAAATCCCAGCGCAAAAATGGGTTTGTGCTTTTTTCGATGCCGATCGATGATGGTATTGTAGGTTGCGATCGACTGCGCGCTTCCTTGACTTCGGCGAAGCGCTGCTGTAAATCGGGATTGTCGCCATCTACAGTCAAGGCAAATTGCAAGTTGTTCAGCGTGTATTCGTGGGCGCACCAAACTCTGGTATTGTCGGGCAAGTTTCGCAGTTGTCCCAGAGAGGCTAACATTTGGGTGGGAGTGCCTTCTTTGAGCCTGCCGCAGCCTCCGGCAAATAAGGTGTCGCCGCAGAACAATTCGCCGATTTCGCTGGGGTTGCTGGGGGGGAAATAGTAGGCGATGTGAGCTTTTGTGTGGCCCGGTACGAAGAAGACTTCGGCGGTTCTGTTGGCGAAAGAAACTCGATCGCCCGCTTGTAAAAAGACTTGCTGTCCCGGAATTCTGCCTCTATCTTCTGCGCCCCCGTAAACTTTAATTTGGGGAAAGCGATCGATTAGTTCCTGATTGCCACCTATATGGTCGCGGTGGTGGTGGGTATTGAAAATTGCTGTTAATTCGGCTCCGAGTGCTTGCAGTTGCTCTAATACTGGCTGCGATCGTGCTGGATCGACGACGGCTGCAGTGTGGCGATCGGGGTCGTGCAGCAAGAAAATGTAATTGTCTGACAGTACCGGAAGCCGATAAACCTGCATATAAAAGTGCCTCTCTAGGAAAAATATTATATAATTAAATTAGTTCTGAACGCTATCCGAAGGCTGATTGCAGATTTATTAAGTCCGCATATCTATCTTTGGAAGTAAAACTCTGATACCTTATTTCTGCTGTTGAGCAAATTGATTTACGGTCGGGTACGCATTATTTTTGGGTCAATAAGTGCAATCCGCTTTAATTATTTTAGCATACAAGCGGTCGAATAAATGCGAACATCTCACAACAAATCGAACTTAACAATTTCTCAAATGGTCGACCGGATTGTAGCGTCTGGCAAGATCACTCGCCGGGAACACTTAGTTTTGACTTCTGCTATCCTGTCAGATGATAAAATTTCAGAAGAGGATCGACATCAGATTAATCGGATATTTGATTATATCCAAATTGGTCGCCTCAAGTTTATCGATTGAACAGAAAGACTTGCACACTCAGCATCTATCTGGAGTGTAAAAAGCGTTTTTTTAGGAGTGCGATCGCCCCGCACAGCAAAGCCTATATATTTCGCTTGAATCCTCCGGCTCACGCCGAGTGTGAAAGCGTCAGATGTGGCAGTCTCAAATTAACAAGGCTCTTGGCAATCCCAGCTACAAAAACAGGCAGAATACAATGAGTGCAGAAAAACAAACTATTTTGGTGACGGGTGGAGCTGGATATATTGGCTCTCACGCGGTATTAGCGCTGAAAAACGCCGGTTACGGTGTGGTGATTTTGGATAATTTAGTTTACGGTCACCGAGATATAGTAGATCAGGCTTTGCAGGTCGAGTTGGTAGTTGGCGATACGAGCGATCGCACTCTTCTTGACAACCTGTTCGCTAAGCACAATATTGCTGCGGTAATGCACTTTTCTGCTTACGCTTACGTGGGCGAATCTGTTACCGACCCAGCTAAATATTACCGCAACAATGTCATCGGTACTATTACCCTTTTGGAAGCAATGATTGGTGCTGGGGTGAATAAATTGGTGTTTTCTTCTACTTGCGCGACTTACGGCGTACCGCAGAAAATTCCGCTCACAGAAGACCACCCACAAAACCCGATCAATCCCTACGGTGCTACTAAGTTAATGGTAGAACGGATTTTGTCGGATTTTGACGCTGCGTACGATTTCAAGTCTGTTTGTTTCCGCTATTTTAACGCGGCTGGGGCTGACCCTAACGGGTTGGTAGGAGAGGATCACAATCCAGAAACTCACCTAATCCCGCTGGTGTTGTTTGCTGCTTTGGGGAAACGAGATTCGATCGCGATTTTTGGCACGGATTACGATACTCCTGACGGTACTTGCATTCGGGATTACATTCACGTTAACGATTTGGCTTCGGCTCACATTTTGGGATTAGAATATTTGCTAAATGGTGGCAAATCTGATTTCTTTAATTTGGGCAAC
Source organism: Microcoleus sp. LAD1_D3 (assembly GCF_036702135.1). Classification (NCBI taxonomy): domain Bacteria; kingdom Bacillati; phylum Cyanobacteriota; class Cyanophyceae; order Oscillatoriales; family Microcoleaceae; genus Microcoleus; species Microcoleus sp. LAD1_D3. Next base: position 183,112 of record NZ_JAUBSB010000001.1, read on the forward strand.
GGCGGCGGCTTTTCGGTGAAAGAGGTGATAGAAACGGCTCGCCAAGTGACGGGAAAAGAGATTAAGGCTGTTGAGTGCGATCGGCGTCCGGGAGACCCGCCTTCTTTGGTTGGTAGCAGCGAGAAAGCCATCAAAACCTTGGGTTGGTCTCCAGAATATCCCGACATTAAGAACATTATCTCCCATGCTTGGCAGTGGCACCAAAAACGCCACAACTCTTAGTCTGTAGCGTGCTTAGGGCGCACCTTACCCTTGTGTAGGGTACGCCCTAAGCACCTGATATTAAAAAAAAACAGCGAGTATGCTAATAATATCTGCTAAATCGGGACAACTCGGCAACCGACTGCTGCTTTTTGCTAATTTCATTGCTTGGGCGATCGAGCATAATTTGACTGTTCTCAATCCGGCTTTTGAGGAATATGCAGAATTCTTTGTGGGAACGGCTGGGGATTTTTTGTGTTGTTATCCTCCTCCATCTTTTACCGCAGCAGGTAACAAGTTTGTCCGAAGTAAATATTATAATTTTATTAAGTATTTAAGCAACAAAAAAATATTAAAAACGCAAGAAATAACCCGAAAAGAACCTTTTAGTTGGGTCAAATATCAGGACATCGAACAAATCAAGCACGGTTCAATTGTTGGTTTTCAAGGCTGGTTATTTCGAGATGGCTGGTTTGTAGAAGATGTGCCAAAGTTGCGCAAGTACGCCGACCTGATTAGAGCCTACTTTGCACCATTAGAGCGATATACAATCAATGTAGATCGTTTGATATTGAATTTAAAAAATAACTCTGATCTGCTCGTCGGAATTCACATCCGTCAAGGGGATTATGCTCAGCATCAAAAGGGAAGATACTTTTACACCACTGAGCAATATTTAGAAGTCATGAATTCTGTGGTAAGGCTATTTGAAGGAAAAAAAATCAAGTTTTTGATTTGTTCTAATATTCCGCAAAATCCGAGTTTATTTGATAATTTTAACTGGGGATTTGGCAGCGGCCATTTAATAGAAGATATGTATGCTCTGGCTGAGTGCGACTATGTTGTCGGGCCGCCTAGCAGTTATACTATGTGGGCTTCTTTTTATGGAGATAAACCTCTTTATATGATCCGCAATGTCAATAAAACAATTAACCTGAAAGATTTTGTACATTTTTATGAATGGCAAGGAATTTTTCACGGTCGAGATGACTGGAGTGAGAGCTTTTGGGAGTGGACACACTGAGGGAAATAAGTACATCAATAATTAAATCAATGAATTCAAATAAATTAGAAGTTAAGGGATTTATTACTATTTTAACCGGTCTTTACTCTTTCCAAGATTGCGTTCATTTTCTGGCGTCTGTCAGGAAGTTTCACCGTGAACCCATTATTGTTTTAATAGATAGAGTTCCTCAAATTTTATATCCTTTACTTCTGGTGTTCGGAAATGTCATATTGAAACCTGCACCGTCTCACGAAAATCCTGTTTTAGCGTCGCGGCTAGCTAAGCTGGCTTTGTACCGGGAATCTCTGTTTGAGAAAACTATTTATATGGATTGTGATATTTGTTTGCTGTCGCCAATAGATGAGGTTTTTGATTTTCTTGACGGGGTGGATTTGTTGGTGACGGAAGATGTGCAGCCTGCGATTGCTAAAGCTGCAAATTTATTAAGAGTCAAGCAGGATATTCTGTCAACTTTGCAGTCTGTCGGGTTGCCGCTAAATGAAAATAGCATTCAATACAATAGCGGATTTATCGCTTTTACGAAAACCAGTAAAACTCAGGAATTGTTCACAAACTTTAAGAAATATTTCAAGATGGTAGTTGCGCATCAAAATGTGCTACTCTTAAAAGACCAGGGCGCTTTTGCGGCGGCTTTTGAATCTGTGAAGCCGAAAATGACAACTTTGTCCCCGGTTTACAACTACTTGGATAAGTGGAAAGATGTTTATGCGATCGACAAACCGATTAAAGTAATGCACTGCACTTATCCTTACCGCCCTCAGTACGCCAAGAACGTGACGCGATCGCTCTTTACTAGAATAGTCGATCGCACGGCTAAAATATTTTTACCAAATCAACTTAACAATCCCTGGCGTTTAAAATAATTAAAGTTTGTGGGTAAACTGCATCAAAAACAACAAAATTCAGCCCACAATAAAAAAATTAGCCTCAACATATCCGAAAATTTACCTAGGAGAATTATTGCTGGAGTGAATAACAGTCCTGGATTCATCACTGGGTTTTTTTTACCAAAATACTTCGTTGCTGCCCTTTGCCATGGTTAAAAACCCGGTTGCTTTGGTCGGGAGTGCGTGAGTCCCCATCGCCTTGACAAAAGCTCGGTTAAGCAGGAAAATCAAACAAATGTTATAAACAAAATACTTAGTGAAAGTTTCATTAGTAGTGAGCGATTTGTCAGGAGCAGGTGCAATTCGTGCTTTTTTATTAGCTCAAGTCTTGATAGAGCTTAAATGTGATGTAGAAGTTGTTGGATTTCAGTTTGGCAAGGAATTTTATGCTACTCCTCCCAGAGACATCCCGGTATGTGCGATACCGGGTAAAAATTATCCGGGGTTTTTGATGGATGCTCAAAAACTGTGGAAAAAAATAGATGGGGATATTATTTATGCAGTCAAACCTAAACCTACAAGCTTTGGGTTATCACTGCTAAAAAAACTGGCTAATCACCACTTTATAATTTTAGATATAGACGACTGGGAACTGAGCTGGTACGGCGGAGATGAATGGAAATACCGTCCTTCTTTTAAACAACTTTATCGAGATATTTTTAAACACAATGGTCAATTGAGAGAACCAGATAATCCCCTCTATGTAAAGTGGATGGAAAGTCTCATCCACGGTGCTGATGCAGTCACCGTTCATACGGAGTTTTTAAAACAGCGTTTTGGTGGTGTATATTTGCCGAATGGTAAGGATACTGTAATGTTCGACCCTGCTAAATACAATCCTGAATTGAGCAGACAGCGTTACGGCTTGTCCGGGTATAGAGTTCTGATGTTTCCGGGGGCACCGCGACCTCATAAAGGCGTGGAGGATGTTTTGATGGCCCTTGAACAGTTAAATGAGCCGGATTTAAAATTAGCGATCGTCGGCGGGAGTCCTTATGATGATTATGATGATAAACTTGTGAAACAATGGGGGCGTTGGATTATTAAACTGCCAAGGTTTCCAGTGGAGATGATGCCGTCGGTTGTAGCGGCGGCTCATGTTGTCGTTGTTCCTCAGCGAGAAACTCTCACAGCCGTGGCTCAGTTTCCGCTCAAGCTGACAGATGGCATGGCAATGGCTAAGCCTGTTTTGTCTACGCGAGTGGGGGATATTCCAGCAATTTTAGGGGGAACGGGTTATTTAGTCGATCCGAGTTCTCCCGCTCAAATTTCACAAAAAATTCAATGGATATTTCAAAATTGGACAGCGGCTAATTTACAAGGAATGAAAGCTCGGGAAAGATGTGTGAAAAAATATAGTATTCAAGCAATAAAACCGATACTTTCAGATATAATCGCAGGTAGGTAAAGGTTATTTTAAAACAACTCACGGGAGGAAGAAAAACTGGCTGTTATTAAAGAATATTTTGAGATGCCGTACTGTTTAGCTGGGAATGCTTCATGTCTGCCAATAAGCTACTCCTAAAATTTGCCAGACGATATCCCGGCAGGATTCTCTTAACTGTGATGCTGGGTTTTTCTGGCGCTTTATTCAACGGTATCAGCACTACTCTGATTGTACCAGTGCTTTTAAGTTTTTTAGAGGAAGCTATCGAGCTGCGTGGTGCTCCACCTCTAATTAAAACTTTGATGTATCCCTTTGAGGGAATGCCCGGAAATCAGCGTTTAATGTTGATGACCGGGGCGGTTGTGCTGGCAATTTTTTTAAAAAATGTTGCGAGTTATATCAATACTTTAGTAGCTACTTCTCTGACGCGATCTCTGACTTTTGATTTGCGAGAAGCAGGTTTACGGCTGTTGTTAGAAGTAGATTTAGATTTTTACTCTAAAACTAAAGTGGGGGATTTAATTAATAGATTGGGGGGAGAGATTGGTCGGACTGCTAGTGCAGTTGGCACGGCGATCGGAATGTTTACTACCTCAATAACAGTTTTGGTGTTTGTGGGTCTGCTACTTTCGATCTCGTGGAAACTGACGGTGACAGCTACAGTTTTGCTGTCGTTAGTTGCTTGGACAAATCAATATATTATTAACCGTTCCAAGCATTTTGGCTACCTGCTTTCTGAAATGTCGAAAGATTATTCGGTTAGGGTGCTGGAAACCATTACTGGGATTCGGCTGGTCAAGTCAACGGGGAACGAGGAAAGGGAGTATCAGCGGATCAAGCATTTAATTCACAGGCGAGAACAAGCGGATTTTCAGGCTCAGGTAAATTATGCGGCGATCGCCCCAATTAACGAAGTTGTTAATTTGATAGTTATAATTTTGATTGTATTTATAGGTCGCACAATATTTGCGAATGAGATAGAGTCTATTTCGACAATTTTATTAACCTATTTATTGGTACTTTTTCGGTTAATTCCTTTAATTTCTCAGTTGAATACCGGGCGCAGTCAATTTGCTAATACGTCGGCTAGTGTAGAGGTGGTTAATAATTTTTTGAGCTGCGATGACAAGCCATTTATGTTGAACGGTTCTGTGCCTTACACTCATTTGAGATCGGGAATTCATTTTAATAAAATATCTTTTAGTTATCCCAATCACAAAAATTTAGTTCTTCAAGGAGTTGATTTATTTCTACCTCACGGCACTACTTTGGCTTTGGTAGGAACTTCGGGTTCTGGCAAGTCAACTTTGGCAGATTTACTGCCGAGATTTTACGATCCTACTGAAGGTCATATATCGCTCGATGGCAGGGATTTGCGCGAATTTGAAGTGAAAAGTCTCAGGCAAGCGATGGGTATTGTTAGCCAAGATACGTTTTTGTTTAATGCTTCAGTTCGCGAAAATATTGCTTACGCTAGGCCTCAAGCGACTGAGGAAGAAATTGTGGAAGCGGCGAAGGGAGCGAATGCTTATGAGTTTATCCAACTATTGCCGGATGGGTTGGATACTCAAATTGGCGATCGGGGGGTGATATTATCGGGAGGGCAGCGTCAGAGAATTTCAATTGCTAGAGCTTTGCTGCAAAACCCGGAAATCTTAATTTTAGATGAGGCAACGAGTTCGCTGGATACGGTTTCGGAAAGGTACGTGCAAGCGGCGATCGAGAGATTGAGCTGCGATCGCACAACCTTGGTAATCGCCCACCGCCTCTCCACAGTCCAAAAAGCTCACAAAATCGCCGTGATCGATCGCGGACAAGTAGTAGAAATTGGCTCCCACGAAGAATTGCTAGCAAAAGGAGGTTACTACACTCGCTTGTATTCAGTGCAATTTGCCGAAGAAACCGCTCGCGATGAAGCTCTAATTAGAGGTTCTTACGAAATTCGCACTCGCCTGACTCCCATGATAGCTTACCTCAAATTGCTAGTAGATGAAATGGTAGACTCTCCCGAAGAAAGAGACGAGTTAATTAGAGAATCATTTCACTCGGCGGCTAATATTTTCACAACTTTAGAATTTATAGAAAAGACTATTAAGCGTCAGGCTGTAAAAAAGTAGTCAGTTGTCAGTTGTCAGTTGTCAGTTGTCCACAGTCTACATAGTTAACAATTACCAATTACCTATTACCAACTGCCAATTACCATGTCTAAATATTATGTATTTTTTACCCGAAATATCTTACCACAACCCAATGTAGCGAGCTTAGTTCAAGTTGCACACTCTGCAAATGCCGCAGCCAATCTCGGTTATCCAGCAGTTTTGGTATACCTCCGTAAAGGCTGGAGTGCTTTGAACCCGGTTGATTTGCTTTTTCCTTTTCAACCGAAGAAACCGGATGACAAACTTGCCAAAATTTACAATATTCAGGAAAAATTAAAAGTAGCAGATTTGCCCATGCCGTGGCCGATCGACCTTTGGGACAGCAAGTGGACGAGTGCGAGTACAATAGTATCAAAATACTATTTACCAATTCACCTGCTTAAATCCACTAAAATTGTCCACACCCGCGACTGGAACTTTGTCAAAGCAGCAGTTAAAAACGGAATTCCCGCTATCTACGAACAGCACCACCACGAAGACAAAAATTTTGAACCAGAAATCGTTGGCAATCCTCTATTTCAAATTGGTGTAACTGTTGCCGATACTGTCCGAAACAGCATGATTTTGAATGGGATGCCGCCGGAAAAAGTAATTACGCTGCATAACGGTTTTAACCATTTGTTTCTCGCGAGACAAACAGAAGCTGCCCAGAATTGGCGACAGCAATTATTAGAAGATGACAGACGGCATTTAGCAGTTTATGCAGGCGGACTTTACCCGTTTAAAGGTGTTGATATGTTGGTGGATGTGGCTAAGGAATTGCCGCTGGTTCAATTTGCGATCGCGGGCGGTGATTCATCCCAAGTAACAGCCTACCAGCAATTAGCCAAATCCAAGCAAGTTAACAACATTAAATTTCTGGGCTACCTGGCTCAAAATCAACTGGCTAGCTTGCTGCAAGCAGCCGATGTTTTGACTCACCCTCACTGTTTGACAGAGGCCGCGACGTTCACATCTCCTTTAAAATTCTTTGATTACATGGCATCGGGAACTCCGATTGTAGCGACGGAGATTGCATCTTTAATGGAATTTAAATCGGGAAATATAGTAGCAACTTGGTGCGAACCGGATAACCCGCACCAGTTCGCGCAAAGCATTCGAGATAGTTTAACCAAATATCCGAGGAAGAGCGAAGGCTATCCACAAACATTGAATTTTGTCAAGCAATTTTCCTGGGAAAATAGGATAGAGAGAATTTTAAGTTATGTGGATCAGCAAGTGCGATATCCGATAATTTAAAAATCCGTATGGGCGGGTTTTACCAACAATCATCGCCTAAAATTAATAATCTCATAAACCCGCCCCGCCCACACGCAAAAACCAGATTTATTATTAGATATGAACCAAAAAATCATCGGCACAATCACCACCTACCCGGGGATGAGTCAAAGCGACTGGCTGTGGAAACAAACCCCCCACAACTTCGGCAAATGGGGAAATATTCAAATGGTCGCACATCACCCAGAACCAGACTTTTTACTGATGTATCAATTCGACTTTCCCAAACCGCCAAAACAGCAATCCTGGATCGACAAACTTCGCCGTCCCAGCCCTAAAAATCCAGAAAATGACATTCGAGAAAAATTGCGCGGTGTCCCCAAGGAACGCATAATTTACCTGATCCGCGAGCCACCATTACCAGAAGTTATTGAAATTACCAAAGCCAACTACGAACAAGCCAAACTTTATTGCGGTTACGTTTCCGGGCCGGACGATTTCGCACCAAAACCCGATTATATGCCCGCGATTTGGTATCACTCTAATTCGTTTCGAGAACTAGATGAAATGCCTGCGCCGCCGAAAACTAAATCCTGTTCTTGGATTACTTCAGGTGTTAGCCGCACCGCCAATCACCGCCAGAGATTAGACTTTATCAAATTGCTGCAATCAGAAGAATTGGATTTTGACCTTTACGGGCGAAACTTGCCAACTTGGGCGCGCGGGAACGGGACTGTGAACAATAAATGGCACGCCGTCGCACCATACTATTACAACTTAGCTATTGAAAATTATGCAGAAAACGATTGGTATGTCAGCGAGAAGCTTTGGGATGCCTTATTAGCTTGGTGTTTGCCGATTTATTACGGCGGTTCGGCGGCCGATAAGTTGTTGCCTGCAGGGAGTTTCCTGCGGCTTCCCAGTCTGGATGAGAAAGGAGTAGAATTTATTAAAGAGGTTGTGGCTAATGCGGATTATTGGCATGAAGCCAGGGATAAAATTGCCGAAGCCAGACAAATCATTCTGCACGAATTGAACTTGCTCAATTGGCTGTCTAAGTTTGTATCTTAAGAAATAACATAATGACAGAAAACCAAAATCAACCCAGAGAATACGATGCCGTACTCGGCGCTCAATCTCAAGTGCCATTTGGTGCGACTGTCTTAGGCGGGATTCCTGGTGTTAAGAGTCGGTTAGCTTCACCTCATGTCGAAGTCAGAATCACCGCACTGTATGAAGCGTTGAAATATGGAGAAGCTGGTTTAGACTTGATAATTTCGGCATTGCAGGATGAATCAATAAAGGTGAAGTTGGCTGCATATTCGGTGCTGAAGGAGAGAGATGAACCAAATATAAAAGAGAAGTTCCAAAAATATTCGCCTATTTTTGACTTTGATGTGATCACAGTTGATGCTGAAGGAAAAGAAAACAGTCGCCGCCGTGATTATGCTCACTTCTTGCGCGAAGACTTAGGGAATCCAGTTGTGCTGGAAATGGTTTATATTTCCGGCGGTACATTTATTATGGGTTCGCCAGCAACCGAAAAAGGTAAAATATATGATGAAAATCCGCAGCATGAAGTAACAGTACGCGCTTTTTATGCAGGCAAAAACCCCATCACCCAAGCACAGTGGCAAGCAGTGATGGGAAATAACCCATCGTGGTTTCAAGGTGAAAAACTTCCTGTAGAAAAAGTATCGTGGGATATGGCAGTCGAATTCTGTGGCAAACTCTCCCAAAAAACCGGGAAAAAATATCGCCTCCTGAGTGAAGCTGAATGGGAATATGCCTGTCGTGGCGGTACAACCAGCCCATTTCATTTTGGGGAAACTATTACCCCGGAGTTAGTCAACTATAACGGACACTACCCCTTGGCAAACGCCCCCAAAGGACTTTGCCGCGGAAAAACAACCGATGTCGGGAGTTTTCCTCCCAATGCCTTTGGACTGTATGATATGCACGGCAATGTTTGGGAGTGGTGCAGCGATAAGTGGCACGATAGGTATGAGGGCGCACCAACTGACGGAAGTTCTTGGGAAGAAACTGGTAGAGATAATTTCCGAGTGCAGCGTGGCGGTTCCTGGGCCAGCCATGCGGTCAGTTGTCGCAGTGCCTATCGTGTCAGGGGCTCGGTGGGCAACCGCGAATCGTATATCGGTTTTCGCGTAGCTGTGGATTTGGCGTAGTCTCCGGTTTTCGGTTCTCTGCTGTAGTCACCCGGGCTCGCCCTTTTCTATCCTTTTACCCTTTAAATGATTCGGCGGTGGAAACCGCAACTACATAAACCAAGTCCGCCTTTGCTGACTATAGATATGAATGGTATTTGCACGCTTGCCAACGATACAGTTTACGACCAACTAATTGCCTTGCTCAACAGTATTGAAGTTATCTTAGGCTCAAATACTCCTGTCTGTATTTATCCTTTCGACGACCAAATAGAGCAAATTAAAGCTGAAATTGTTAACCGTCCCAACGTCTTTATTTATGAAGATAGCGCATCTATTCAGCGATGGGATAAATTCATGCAAGCAGCCGCACCAGAGCGTTTGAACCGCAAAAAATTCCGGCTTTACGGTGCACATCGGCGCTTTTGTGCTTTCGACGGCCCGTTTGAAAAGTTTATCTATATGGATGCCGATACTTTGGTGATGAATTACCTTGATGCGGTTTTTCAGAAGTTAGAGGACTCGGATTTTGTGGTTTATGATTTTCAATTTTGCGACCCAACTAAAGTATACAATATTCAGTCACCAAAACTCCTCGAAGTTTTTGAGCAAAATCGGATAGACTCGGAAATATTTTGTTCGGGATTCTACGCCAGCAAGCAAGGATTGTTTGACCGAGATACTAGGGAATGGCTGTTAGCTCAACTGCAATCTGGCGAGGCGGAAATTCTCTATGAAGGTGCGGGAGAACAGCCGTTGCTCAATTATATGGTGATGAAAATGGGGATGAATAGCTATAATTTTGCTTATAGCCTCCCGGATGGCGAAAAAACCGGGTGTAGCGTCACTTCTAAACATTTTGAAGAGCAAGATCAGATTTTGTACGACAAGGGAAACCGACTTACTTACATTCATTATATTGGTGTGCCGCCGGATTTAATTCGGAGAGTTTGTGCGGGCGAAAATATTGAGTTTCCCTATCGCGATTTGTTTCTGCATTACCGCTATCTCCGCGAACCGTCCAAGCGTCCGATTTTTGCCCAAGCGCCAAAGTCTTATACTGAGGTTTCTGCGCCGAATTTGTTAAAAAGGGTATTGAGAAGGTTGAGGATAAATGTATGAGTCGCGGTATTTATATTGTTGCGAATGATAAGGTGATCGAAAGTGCGATCGCCCTTTTAAACAGCATACGTCTGTACAATTGTCAAGTACCTATTTTTCTGATTCCCTTCGACGACAATTATCAGCAAGTAGCAGCCGCACTCAGCAGTCTCCACGGGGTGCAATTGTTCCCAAATCTGGAGTTTGTCGAACAGTTTACCAGGGAAATTGGCCAAATGTTCGATCGCAACTTTTTAGCCCTCCCCAACAAAATGCGAAAACTCGCCGCCTGGTTTGGCCCGCTTGACGAATTTCTGTACATCGATACCGATATCATCGTCTTTGAAGACATCGCAGCTAACCTCAACAAACTATCAGAAGTAGACTTTTTTTGCTGCGACTATCACCACCTCAGCGAAAAACTGCGAAATGTATTTTCACCCGCTGTAAAAGAACAGAATATCTTTACCGACTCACAGCTTCAAGATGTATTCAACAGCGGTTTTTGGGCTTCTAGAAAAGGAACTATTACAGAATCGCAAATGTATGAGATTTTGCGAGAATGTTCGCAGCATCGAGAATATTTTGACTTCACTCAAAATGTCACAGACCAACCTATACTAAATTATATTATTCTTAAGCTGATTCCCCAGCGCGGCAATCTTGTTAAAGCTTCACCAAGCGAACCTGGAAGCTGGGCTGGTTCCAAGCATTTTCAAGAAATAGATTATGTTCTTTATGACAAAGGCAAAAGGTTAAAATATCTTCACTGGGCTGGAATACCAATTAAAGCCGGTAGTCCTTATTGGAAACTTTGGAAACATTATCGTTATCTCAATGAGGAACAACCAAATTTAGTGCAAAAAATATTTCGATATTGGCATGGATAAATAATATTGTTTGTACTCACACAGCGATTGAAATCTCTAGCAACGCAAGCACACAAACCAACTCCACGCGGAGTAATAAATTAACTGGTTTCCATACCGGCCTAGTAACGAGTAGAATTATTCAATCTAAAATCTAAAATTTAAAATCTAAAATCCGATGGCTGATGGCATTTATATTCTAGCAAACGATGTTGTTTTTGACCACTTAGTCGCTTTATTGAACAGTCTCGAAGTCAATGGGGCCAAAAATATTCCTGTTTGCATCATTCCCTACGATGATAACTTGAAAAAAGTGCGATCGCACTTTTCTACCCTACACAATGTCACCCTGTTTGAAAATACCGATTCCATCCATTTCTGGGAAGACTTTGCGACTCAAGTTTGGACATCTCACCGCAAGGCTCAAAAAGTTTGGCAAGCCAAAGGTTGGCAGCAAGTTCACTGTTTGAGAATGCACCGAAAATTTTGCTGTTTTGACGGCCCTTTTGATAAATTTGTCTATTTTGATGCGGACACTCTGCTAATGGGTTCTCTGGATTACATCTATCAAAAACTTGATGAATTTGATTGGGTAGCCAACGATTTTCAATACAAATCTGACCTCAATTATGTATTTGATTTATCATCTCCCAAACTAGCCGAAATTTTCAATCTTGGTCAACTACAATCTCATATTTTTTGTGCTGGTTGGTTTGGTTCAAAAAAAGGTATTTTAAATCGAAATAACTCAAGCCAACTTTTAGATAAATTGACTTCAGGAGAAGCACAAACTTTGTCTTTGCGGGGAACTGACCAACCTTTATTTAACTATTTAGTCGCCCGCAGCGGCATCTCTTGTTATAACTTTGCTTATCATCAACCTGCACAGGTAACGGGCAATCATTGGTCTTCTCAATTTGATGTGATAGATTATGTTCTATACGATAAAGGGCGGCGGTTGACTTACTTGCACTACATGAGTATTTCTGCTGCAAAGTTTACTCGATTGTGTGCTGGCGAAGATGTTGAGATTCCCTACCGAGACGTATTTCTGCACTACCGATATTTGAATTCGCCGGAAACACAGCCAAAACTCGCGCCTCCAAATTGGTTGGTTTGCTTGCAGAGAAATCTCAAAAGTTGGGGAAGTCAAAAAGTTAACAATTTTCAATTTAAGCTGCGGAATTTCTGGGATAGATAGCATCTAACTGTACTCTAACTGTACACAGACTGAATCCACTCCCATTCGCGCCTTAAACCTTCTTCTAAAGCAACCTGCGGCTGATAACCTAAGATTTTCTTGGCTTTAGACACATCCGCGCTAGTGTGCCGCGCGTCTCCCCTCGCAGCTTCAGTAAAATCTATCCGAATAGGTCGATCGACAATTTTCTCTATTGTATCAATAACTTCTTTCAAAACTACCCGACTTCCCCCACCAATATTAAAAACTTCCCCCGCAGCTTCCGGAACCTCAGCCGCCGCTAAATTCGCCGCAACGCAATCGCTGATAAACGTAAAATCTCGCGTTTGCAATCCGTCGCCGAAAATTGAAATTGCCTCGTCAAACAAAATCGACTTAAAAAACTTGTGAAAAGCCATATCGGGGCGCTGTCTCGGCCCGTAAACAGTAAAATAGCGCAGCGAAGTAGTCGGAAGGCCGAAATTCTGGTAATAAAGCCCGCACAAACGTTCACCGGCTAATTTCGTAATTCCGTAGGGAGAAACCGGCTGCGGACAAGCGTTTTCATTCGTGGGAAAAGATTCAGCATTGCCGTAAATAGAAGAAGAAGAAGCATAGACAAACTTTTGCAATCTGGGCGCATTTCTTGCAGCTTCTAACAATACTTGGGTGCTGTTAATATTGCGTTCCGTATAGCTGCGAAAACCGTCACCCCAGCTAGCACGAACTCCTGCTTGCGCCGCCTGATGAAATATTACCTTAGCATCGGATAAAAGCGATCGCCAATTTAGAGATAAAATATCGCCTTCCACCAATTCAAAACCCGGATACTTTTCAAATCGTGCAATATTCTTGCGCTTGAGATCCTGATCGTAATAATCGTTGAACTCATCAACACCGATCACCGTCTCGCCTCGATTTAAAAGAGTTTCTACTAAGTTAGAACCAATAAACCCCGCCGCACCCGTAACAATTAAAATACTCATTCGATTTTAGATTTTAGATTTTAGATTTTAGATTTTAAAACTTTTACACAAATTATTGCCTAAGTTGTCATTTTATGCTTTCTCTTCCTCTGCGTTCTCGGCGGTTCCAAAAGCCTCAAATTAGGATAATCCTAGATAACTAGAGAACTATCAACCCCCTTCCTTCTGATAAAAAGAGGTTGATAGTTAACTTTCATTGTTCAAAAGAATCTAAATCCAGCGCTTGGGAACCTCCCCGTTCTAACTCGATCAAAAGCTTACCCAACTGAGTCCAAACCAGCCAGCCCGTGAGTAACGTCAGTGGCAAAGCTAGGGCATAACAAAGTAGTTTGGGGAAGCCAAAAATCTCCATCCCCGAAGCTAAAAATACACAAATTCCGGCCGCCATTCCCAGAAAAGGTATGACCAATTGCAGCCTTGGCAGGTTAGCCAAGGTGCGAGTAGAACGATTTTTAGACCACTGTTGTACGGATTGTTTGAGAGTTGCTTCAAATGCTACACCGGAGGCCATACCTGCTAGTAATCCAGCCGACATTAAAAAATAGGGAGGTTCTGGAAAATAATACACGAATAATTCCTTAATTGGGGTAATTTGGGTAATTGGGAATTGGGAGTGGGTAATTGAGATCTGGGAATTGGGAATTGGGAATTGGGAATTGGGAATTGGCAAGAGTAGAATTATTTTTCTTCCTTCTTCCCTCTTCCTTCTTCCTGACATCCGTTACATCCGTTACATCCGCCCTTGCTAATCCGTTGCCGAACTTCCTTCTTCCTTCTAATTAAAATCGAGTTAACGCCGCTGCTCCTGCTGTGGAAAAATCCGTCAAAGCGCCTAGAGCCACGTTGAACAGGCGACCGGGCTGCAAATCTTCCTTGACTAAGTTCCACAGGCTGCGAACTTCTTCGGTGTGGAGGCGATCGTCCTCAATCAAAGCTAACATTAGCTGGCGTCTCAAAAACGACCCTTCCTCGGACAGCAAGAATTGCAAGCCTAGTTGTGCTGTGGGTAGCAGGTCGAAACTACGATCGGACCTAGCGATCGCGATCATGTCCTCCAACCTGTTCCACTGGAATTTGCCATCTTTGAATAATACCTCAATCAGACGCCGCCGCAGTGCCGGAGATTCTCCGTTCAACAAACGCCGCGCTACATAAGGATACCCCACCTCGACTATCTTGAAATCGGGATTCAACGTCAGCGCCAAACCTTCTTCTGTCACCAGAGAGCGAATAATTAAGGCAAATTTCGCCGGCACTCGGAAAGGATAATCGTACATCAACTCCGAAAACTGGTCTGTAACCGTCTTGAAGTTAAAATCTGACACCTTTTCGCCGACGATATCGCCTAGTACAGATTCCAACGCCGGAACGATCGGCATAATATCTGTATCTGGAGTCAAAAAGCCAAGTTTGACAAAATCCTTAGCTAACTCTAAGTAATCTTTGTTGATCAAGTGAACGACAGAATCAACCAAAGTTTCTTTAGTTGTTTCTTCCATCTGATCCATCATCCCAAAATCAATGTAAGCCATGCGGCCGTCCGCTAAGGCAAACAGATTTCCCGGATGGGGGTCAGCGTGAAAAAATCCGTGTTCCAGCAACTGTCGCAAACCGCTGCGGACTCCGACTTCAATTAAACTATCGGTATCCAAACCTGCGGCTTTAACACGTTCTATATCTGTCAGCTTGATGCCCTCAATCCATTCGAGAGTGAGAACGCATTTTGAAGTATAACGCCAGTAAATACTCGGAACTTTTACCGTCGGGTCGTCGGCAAAATTTGTAGCAAATTTCTCGGCGTTGCGGCCTTCATTGATATAATCAATTTCCTCGAACAATTTGATACCGAATTCATCGACTATTAAACAAAGGTCGTGACCGAGATTCAGCGGCAACAAGGGGCCCAACCATCCAGCCGCCCAGCGCATTAAATAAAGATCGAGGCTCAAAACTGGCAGCAAATTCGGTCGCTGAACCTTCACTGCTACTGCTTCCCCGGTGAGGAGGCGAGCTCGGTAGACTTGACCGAGACTTGCCGCGGCGACAGGTTCGGGGGAGATTTCGCTGTAGGTTTCGCTAATTTTGCGATCGAGTTCCGCTTCAATAATCTCGAAAGCGCGCACTGAGTCAAACGGCGGCAATTGATCCTGAAGTTTGATCAATTCTTCGAGAAAGTCTTTGCGGATCAAATCCGGTCTGGTAGAAAGGGCTTGGCCGACTTTAATGAAAGTGGGGCCCAAGCGAGTGAGTATTTGTCGCAGGTGGGTGGCTCGTTCTGGCTGGTGTACTGCGACTTCGTGCTGCCAACTGTCCCACAGCATCCCCAGCACGAAGCCCGCAAAAGACCAAATAACGGTAATTGCGCGCCAAATTGCTTTCCAAGGACGTTTGCGGTAATACTGAGCGATCGCTTGTGGATCGTAGCGTCTAGCCTGAGTGAATTGATACTGAGGCACTCGTTTATTTTCCTCTTATCTTCTGAAAATTACAGGTTAAATTGAGAATTGGGCATCGGCCATCGGGCATCGGGCATCGGGCATCGGGGATGGGAAGTCGAAAATTCAAACATTCTTTATTTTTCCTTCTTCCTTCTTCCGACTTCCATCGGGCTTCTTCCCTCTTCCTTCTTCCTTCTTCATCATTGACCGATCGCAAGTTTTAGGCGAGCGGAAAATGCACCCGTTCGATGCGGATTGCTAGCCTAAATTTGTTTCTTTTCATTAAATATAGTACATAAAAGTACAAGTGATCGGTCAAAATACTTAACGGCTCTCCCTGACCGGTGCATATTTTTACAGCACTGCAACCCTGCAATTCTTTTCTCCTCCTGCTTTTCCCTCGCTGATGCCATCGCGCCAAAGCTACCGGATGCGATCGGCCTTTGCCAAGCAATCTTTCAGACCATAAATCGTCCGCTCTTGTTGATCCCTCGACAGTTCCGGGAACATCGGCAAAGACAAGACTTCGCGACAAACTTGCTCAGCCTGTGGCAACTGACCGACAATATAGCCCAAAGATTTGTAAACAGGTTGCAGGTGCAAAGGTAACGGATAGTAAACCATCGAACCGATGCCGCATTCCTGCAACTGAGCCCGCATCCAATCTCGAAAATCGCCAGAGGGATTTTGCGCGTCTTCGGGACTTGTCAGCCGGATCGTGTATTGATTCCAAACTCCTTTTGCTTCCGGCAATTCTTTGGGGACGGCAACTCCGGGCACGCGGGAGAGAAATTCGCTGTAAAGTGCCGCTTTCTCCCGCCGCTGCGCGTTCCAACTGTCGAGATACCGCAATTTAATGCTGAGAATCACCGCTTGCAGGGCATCTAAACGGCTGTTGTAGCCGATTTCTTCGTAGAAATATCTAGAAGACTGTCCATGTTCTTTGAGCACTCGCATCGAAGCTGCGAGGGCTGGATCATTTGTCGTCACCGCGCCACCGTCACCGCAAGCGCCTAAATTTTTGGTTGGATAAAAACTGAAGCAGCCGACATGGCCAATGCTGCCGACTTTTCGAGACTGCCACTCGGCCCCGACAGACTGGGCGCAATCTTCAATTACGGCTAAATTGTGTCGAGTCGCAATTTCCATCAACCGAGTCATGTCTACCGGTTGGCCGAAGATGTGCACTGGCATAATTGCCTTGGTTTTGTCGGTAATTGCCGCTTCGAGGAGCTCGACATCCAGATTAAAAGTCTCGCTGTCAATATCCACAAATACTGGAGTGGCGCCGACGGCGCTAATTGTCTCAGCCGAAGCAAAAAAGGTAAAAGGAGTGGTAATCACTTCATCGCCGGGGCCAATTTTGAGAGCACGCAAAGCCAAAATCAGCGCATCCGTGCCGGAGTTGCAGCCAACGCACTCGGAAACTCCCGTGTAGTCGGCGAACTCTCGTTCAAAACTCTTCACGGCCGGGCCGCCTACGTAGCCGCCAGAGGCAAGAACTTTTTGCACCGCAGCGGTTATCTCGTCGCCAATCTGCGCGTATTGGCGGGTTAAATCGAGGGGGGGAACATTATTCACTCTTCACACCATAAATTTCAAGCATTATCAAAGCAAATTCTTGCAGCAAAACTGTTTTCCAGAAACCTTTATTGCAATATCTTATATTTGGACAGGCAAACAATCACGTTATCGAAAGGGTGGCCCGGTGTTAATTGAGCTAGATTTTACAGATTTGGGTTGGGCTTTGGGGATGGTGGCGATCGCGATCGGGCTTTCGGCGTGGCAGGGATTGGGGTTGGAGGGGGCGATCGCGATCGCGGCAGGGCGCACCCTCATCCAGCTAATCTTAGTCGGGTACGTGCTCGCAGTCGTATTTGACCCGGAGGGAAAAAATCCTTGGCTGGTTTTAGCAGTTCTAGCAATCATGCTGACAACAGCTAGCATGGTTGCCAGCAACCGCATCAGCAAAAAAATCAAGAACTTACTGCCCTTAGTTTGGGGTTCAATTTTTATCAGTACGGCCTTGACTCTCGCTTATACAAACTTGCTAATTTTGCAACCTGACCCTTGGTACGAACCGCAATACCTGATTCCTTTAGCGGGTATGATATTGGGTAATGCCATGAACTCCGGGGCGATCGCGGGCGAAAGACTTGTCAGTACAGTTAATAGCAGCCAGTTAGAAATAGAAACCCATTTAAGTTTAGGTTCCACGCCGCAGCAAGCAGTAAAGCAGTACCGCAAAGATGCGATCAAAGCTGGATTAATCCCGCTATTAAATACAATGACGGTGGTAGGAATCGTGACTTTACCCGGAATGATGACAGGTCAAATGCTGAGCGGTGTCAGTCCTCTCGATGCAGCATCTTACCAGATTTTGATTATGTTTGTGTTAGCGCTGGCAACTGTAATCGCAACTCTGCTGTTGACTGAGGGATTGTCCCGGAAGTTTTTCAATCAAGATGCACAATTGATCAAATGGTAATTGTTAATTGGGAATTGTAGATGTAAATTGATTATGATTACCGTAAGGGCGGGTTCACCAATATCTCCCATACAAATGATAAATATCATAAACCCGCCCCGCCCGTGACTTTATCGACCACAAGATCCGGTGGGGGCAGGTTTAGGGAATATCGGGCTGATCTTACTCAGCAGATCCAATGATTGGAATTAATCGTTCCTCGATTTCATCAATATAGGCTGTTAAGCCTGTATGAACACCTTTTTTTCGTAGAAGTTCCAGAGGCGTGTCTTCCCAGCATTGTTGTTCGCGTTCCATTTTGCCACCTGTTAGCTTTTCGACAACAACTTTAGGATTTCTAATGCGATCGGGTTCTGTCAATGAGTTAGAGCGTAGTCTGTGTGACTCCTCGCAAGGATTAAACGTCAATTGTGTCGTTATCTCTTTAAGGATTTGTTCTTCGTCTTTATTAGAAGGAATAAACCCATTCAAAACCCAGGCTTCCCGCATTCTGTCGGGTGTACCAATAATAATTGCTAATTTAGGTTGTCGATCGATCTGTTCTAAACGTGCTTGCTCGATATGTTTTCTTCGCTCAGGTTGACTGTCTAAATCACGCATAAAAATAACGGCTTTAATATCTCTCTTTTGTTTGTATTGTAGAAAGCTGATTAACCTCATAATTTTATTAGCTGATTGACCATCACTTTTAAACCTTCCATTTGATCTGATGGTGGGGAATTTAAATTTATCGGAAAAACGTTTAGTTATATCATCGATATTTTTCCAGCAAGAATTCTCTGTGCCAGCTTCTAAACCACTCCATTGAAATAGATGTTGCAGCATCTCAGGTTCTAACCAATCAACTTTATCCACTAAAAGGCGATCGGCTAATTTAGTAGCGGTTCGTGCGTCTGCACTACTTTCTACAATCACCACAAACTCAATCATTTATTTCTCCTGCAACGACCCAATCTTCTCCCTCGGCATCCCAGAATTCTCCCGTGGTTAAAGTTTGTTTTGCCCATTCTACATCAGGATGTTCATCCAAGCGTTTGGAATGAGTAAAACCTGAATTAGCGTTACTTAATACATGAACTTGAGAAGGCGTAAGTTCATCCACAATGTAAGGAGAATGGGTAGAAAAAATAATTTGCAGATTGTGGTTGTCTTGAAGAATTTCCTTGAAAACAGCGATTAATTCTCGTTGCGCTTTTGGATGGAGTCCCTGTTCAACATCATCTAGTAACACTAAATTAGGTTGATTGGGATTCATCAAAACAGTCAGTAATCCGAGAGCGAGCATTGTTCCTTCGCTAATGGCATGGGCTGGTATACGCTCACCCGTATTCATGTCTAGGACAATTTCTTGCCCTACAATTTCCTGACTTTCTTCGTAGGAGATAGATTTGCCATCGACTCCGATTAAGCGTTGGCGATTGACCATAACCTTAGCTCGCCTTACCCCTACCTCGCGTACACCTGGTACAATCCGTTTCAACATTTTCTGTAAAGATTGAAATTTATCTGGAGCTTCGGCACGAAGATAGTCTAAGTTAGGTGCTAACCCGGAACCATCGAACTCAACTCGCGGTGTAATTGCATCACTGTAAGCTGCTTTAGCAAGATTAGTAGCTACGAGCTTCAGGTGAACTGAGTATCTCAAAGATTGCTGAAGTGGCTCTGGAACATAAATTAAGGAACTTGCCAGTCCTTCCCCATATCCCGATCCCGGCTTTTTATCTGCCTGCCATAATGCTCTAGGATACCAAGAATGATTAACGTTTCGTCTCCACTCATAGGAAGCTTCCCAATCATTTCGATCTGGGTTTTCCCAAAAACCACTTGCAGTAACAAACATATAATCTTGCCCAATTGTTGTAATAAATTGAGGCGCTTTTTCATGCTGAAAAATATGGTCAAATGATGAATTAGCAAGCAGACTGAGATAATGCAATGCTTGCAACACTGATGTTTTACCAGAACTGTTTTGTCCTACGAGTGCGTGTAGGCGTGAATTATCAAAATTAAGTTCTGTATGTTTATGACTTTTGAAGTTATGAAGTTTGACCTTTTCTAGCATTTGATTGCTAACATCCTTTTATACTTTTTGATTACCGAAATTGTAGCGGGTGTTCGGATGTTCTAAGTTGTTAGCGCGCATTTAATTGTAACAATCATGTTTCTTGAAACAATGAGTGGGGCGTTGCTTCTAGCCCGCCCCAAAAACTAAAATTAAATGCCGTAACAGCTTACTTCGGTTCGTGACTCCCAATCCGCTTGCCTTCGCCATCGTACACCTGCATCGGGATTTTGGCGTTTTCGGCGATCGCCTCCAAAGCTTTTTGCAATGTTTGAACGTGCTGTTCTACAGCTTGGCGATTCTTCACAGCATTGTTGTTGTTTGCTTGGATGAAAGTTTGTTGCAATTTCTGCACGTAACCTGGAGTCATCTGCACGGCAATCAAACCTTTGCTAACAGTATAGTCGCAAATCTTGGGGTTGCCTTTGCAAGTTTTATCTAAATCGGTGCGGGCTTTTTGCAGGTTCCTTTCTTCCTGCAACTTTACTTCTGCTTGCTGCAATGAAGTTTTGTAGGAAGCGAGCAGCGGTTGGGCTTTCTGGGAATAGGAAGTTGCCGCCGGCACTTGCTCCGCGTAACTCAAAGCTCTTCGCCAGGATTCAGATGCTTTAAACCAGGCGTTTTTGCCCTCAAAAATTTGAGCTTCCGCTGCTAAAGTCACAGCTTGAGTATACGCATTTTCGGAAATTCCTTCGACACTTTTGCGCTCGCGTGCTTGTGAAAGTTTGGTTTCGTATTTGGGAACTAGCAGTTTAGCTTGTTGGTAAGATGTCGTGCTCGTGGGAATTTCTGATAGGATGTCGAGGGATTCTTCCCAACCTGCTTGCACTTGAGCCCAAGTCTCGGCTGTCTGAGCTACTGCTTCGCGAGCTTCTGCTATTTGAGCTGTACTTTTGGCGGCGAGCAGCGTTTTTTCGGCTTTTTTCTCTGTGCTTAACTGCCGATTTCCAGTTGCTACATTCTTCCGGTATTCTTTTGTCTTTCTCTGAGCAAACGGATAAACTGGGCTGTCTGTGGGGATTTCTCCGAGTTCGGCGATCGCACTTTGCCACAGAGCTTGCGCTTCCTGTCCGTTCTCGGCAGAATAAGGCGGATTTTGGGTTTTCTGGGCTGCTGACTGTGCGAGGCGCGCTCCATCGATCGCAGAGTTTAAATTCTGATTTTGCGAACGGTAGCTTTGCAGAGCGCTTTGAGCTTCACCGCGATGAATTGACCAGGAGGGAATCGGTTCCAAAAGGGCGATCGCCTGTTTTAACTGTCGCTGCGCTTCTTGGGGGCTGTTGGCAACTTTTGACGTTTTCAGCGTCTTCATCGAATTCTCGCTCAACTGTTTGGCATTAGCTAAAGCACTACATCCTCCGATGACGCAGGGCCGGCTCAGCATATAATAACCGCCTGCCAAAACTAGCGCGGCGACACTGATGATTCCTGCTGCAGCCAGCATCGCCAACGGTGAATGCTTGGGTTTTTGGGCAACTGTTACCGCTTCCATATCCAGCGGATTGAAGGGATTGTCTGCAATATCTGCGGGGATTGCAGCTACCCTAAAGGCGATCGGATCGGAATTGCTGGAACTCTCAGACAAATTGGGGAAATATTCTTCATCCCACGCATCTTTCCCATCCGTTTCTAACGGTATCTCCTCCTCTACATCCGCCGTCTGGGCCACATTTTCTGTTAAGACTATCCCGGTTTCTTCTGCGGGGATATTCTCTGTTTTTTTGAACAACTGCACTGTTTTTGGTCTTGACAACACAGGCTGGTGCATCGTAAAAGAATGGAAAGCATAAGGCTGTTTTTGCCCGGTAATTTTTAGGCAAAGTCCAATCTGTTGAATAGATTCTGGTTCTATTTCGATAATTGCTGCTTCTAGCACCGCAAAAGTCGGTTTAGCTTTGAGAACTAAACTGCGCGGGTGTTCTCCTACAACCGTTAAAGAGTCATCTCGAAAATCGCAACTGATATAAAGCGGTAAATTTTTAAATCCGGCTGCTTGCAAGTGCTTCTGCAATTCAACTTCGAGAATTTGTGCGTTGCTTTGTCGCGCTGCTACTGTCATACTTTTCCTCTGTCTGATATCACCACTTTCGGTTTTAGATTATTGGATTTTAGATTTTAGATTGCAGAAGAGTCGGGATTTTTGATTTGTTTGAACTTGGGCCCCGATTCATTCCCAATCTTAACTCTTAAAATTCAATTTTCCAAACAATCTTAACTCTCAAATCTCAACTTGCAAGGTCTGTCCATAACTTTCGCTGTAATACACTTGAGTCACGTCAAAACGTCCGCCGTATTGTTTGAAAGGTTCTGCTGCATAACCAAGCGGCAGCAAACAGCAAACATCTACTTCTGCGGGAATTTGAAAGGCTTCTTTCACCGAAGCCGCCACAAAACCTTCCATCGGACAACTATCTACTCCAAAGCTTTGAGCTGCAATCATTAAGTGAGCTACTGCGAGCATTGTATGCCTGTTTGTCCAAGTTTCTAGGGACTCGAAGCACGGGCGGTTCTCGAACAATTGCGGGATTGCTTGCCGCATATAACCGGCTAAATTGTCATTCATTCCGCCTGCGGTTTTGCCCAATTCGATGACGGCTTCGGTGTTTTCGGGTTGGGTGGCGCGCCGATCGCCGCAGCAGATTAATACTGTTGGGGCTTCTACTACTTGGCGCTGATCGAAAGCGCAAGCTTTTAATTTTTCCTTGCTGGCTGGGTCTTGAAGTACGATAAACCGCCAAGGCTGCAAGTTGTAACCGGAGGGCGATCGCACTCCCAACCGCAAAATCTCTGCCAATATTGCTGGGGGAATGACATCGGGTTTGAAGCTGCGGGCGGCCCGGCGGCTCTCGATCGCGGTTTTAACATTAATTGAAGGTTGGATTTCAATTGTCATGGATAATTGGTAATTGGTAATCGAGAATTTAGAATTGGTTATTGGAAATTAGAACAACAACTATCAACTGCAAACGGTCAACCGTCAACCGTCAACTGTCAACTGTCAACTGTCAACTGTCAACTGACTTACCCCAAGCCCAACTCGCGCTTGAGCAAATTAATCGACTTAGATCCGATGTAATTTTCGGAGCATATCAGTTGCGGGGGACGAATAATATCTTCTCTGGCCGCGTTAATGGCAGCTTTTACTGTAGCAAAACTCGGTTGGTCGCAGAAAATTGTTCTGGCCGATCGCACGATCGAGTTAATCTTGTAGGCGTCTGACAGCAATGCCGTCATCACCAGCAAATCCTCTCCCCGGATGCTGTGGATGATGACTTCGGTCGATCGCAGCATACCCGGGCTCAGGCTGACTAAACCCAAATAACTGTCTTTCGGCAAACCCCCCACTAACTGTATCTCCTGAACATAGTCGTAGATGTCTACAGGAATGACTCGCACCGAACGCGGTGCCGAAATCGATTCTGCTTCTCCGATAAAATACCGGCTGGTAATCACAGTTCCCGAAGAGATTTGATCCAGAAAAGTACCTAACTCTTCCATCGGCACCAACTGTATGGGAATGCGAAGAGCTTGTTCGAGTTCTTTCGCCATCAGCTCACCCACGCCGATGTCTTCTGTGGGGGCTGTGACGACCACGCGGGCGCTGCACCTGAGCCGCCAGTCAATTTCGGCCAAAAATAATTCCCTCGCTTGGTTGAGCGTACAGCCCTGTCCCAGCAATTGATCCATACTTTCTTGCACTATTTTGTTGGCAAGGGGATATTCTTCGAGGATCGGGGATTTGAGTTTGCTGCCGCCTTCGTGGCCTTGAGCACGGACGTAAATGCCCGATCCTGCTTGGGCTTCTACGAGTCCGGTATTTTCGAGCTGGCGGTATACTTTGCTGATGGTGTTGCGGTGCAAACCTGTCTGCATGGCTAGCTGTCTGGTGCTGGGCAAGCGGTGTCCGGGCGGAAACTGTCGCGAGGCGATCGCAAACCTGATTTGATTGAATAGTTGGGTGGATGCTGGAATATCGCTATCTGTTTGAATATGAAATTGAACCATTATTAAAGGCTCCGACGACTTCAACTTAGTATTTATATAACGTCGAGTACCGCGCCTAGGATTGCTCCGATATCTCTGTCTATAGCATAATCTTATTTGGTCGATCTGCTGCAGCCGTTCTGCCACTGGGCGATCGCGCCTGCGAGGCGATCGATCGCAGCCTCGGGAATTTCCCTCAACAATTAGGTACTTTCAAGTCTTAGTTTTATTTACTCTGCAATTTTGAGATCGCTTGCTGTTTTTGGGCCCATCAGGAAATAAGTTTGCATTTCCCCTTTACCTTTAATCTCGATCTCGCCACGATCTTCAAATTCATATTTATCCTGCAGCAACTCATAAGTATAGTGGCTGACTTGAATGCGACCTGGTATGCCGTGAGATTCCATGCGGCTGGCTGTATTCACGGCATTTCCCCACAAATCGTAAATGAATTTTTTAGTGCCGATTACCCCCGCTACCACCGGCCCGCTATTAATCCCGATGCGGAGATCAAATTTCGCGTCTAGCTTCACATTTAATTCCTTAATTGCTGCTAGCATATCCAGCGCCATTTCGGCGATCGCCTCTGCGTGGTCTGGACGTTCAATGGGAATACCGGCTGCTACCATGTAAGCATCCCCGATCGTCTTGATTTTTTCTAAGCCGTGCTTGTCACTCAGTTGGTCAAAAGCTGAGAAAATTTCATTCAGTAAGTACACTAATTTAGTGGCGGACATGGTAGTAGAAATTTGGGTAAAATTCACCAAGTCTGCAAAAAGAATTGTTGCTTTTTCAAACTTGTCTGCAATCACCCCCGGTTGGTACTTCAACCTGTGGGCGATCGGTTCGGGCAAAATATTTAGCAGTAAACTTTCAGTTTTTTTCTGTTCTTTCCTGAGTGCAGATTCCATCTCCCTGCGCTTAGTTATGTCATGAAAAAACACAGAAATGCCGTCGTGAGAAGGAAAAACCCGGACTTCCAACCACACTTTTAAGGGACGATAATATTTTTCAAAAGCCACTCCAATTTGTTTGGCTACAGCTTCATGATACTCTTTATAAAAATCAGAATTTACGAATTCGGGAAACTCTTCCCAAAAATTTTTACCATAAAGGTCTTCCTGCGAGCGCTGTAAAAATTGCGCTCCTTTGTAATTGACGTAAGTAAATCGCCACTGGGTGTCGAAAGCAAAAAAAGCATCGCTCATTCCTTCTAAAAAATTGACAATTTGCTCGTCTGTGGAACGGAGTTTTTCTTCTACTTGTTTGTTCTTGATCTGTGCGCGCTTTAATTTAGTCAGATTTATTCGCAACTCCATTTGGTGAATAATTTGCCGCCCTAAAGTCCGCAGCGCTTCTAGCTGTTGTGGGGTGAGATTACGAGGAACTGTATCTATCGCGCACAAAGTGCCGATCGGATAACCGTCAGGAGTTACTAGCGGTGCTCCTGCATAAAACCGAATATTGGGATCGGAAGTTACTAGCGGATTGCTGACAAAGCGATCGTCATCTAGAGCATTGGGTACAACTAGCAATTCGTTGGGATTTAAAATAGCGTGGGCGCAAAAAGCTGACTCTCTCGGAGTTTCGGGTACTTCCAGGCCGGCTTTTGATTTAAACCACTGTCGGTTAGAATCTATTAAGCTTACTAAAGCAATAGGAGTGCCGCAAATATAGGAGGCTAAAGCTGTTAGATCATCAAAAGCTGCTTCGGCCTCTGTATCTAGAATGTCGTAGCGGTGAAGTGCTTCTAGCCTCTCTTCTTCGTTGCGGGGCAAAGGTGCAGCTTGCATCGGAGGCCGCGATGATATAGGTTTACGAACAATGCGTGGAAGTATTAGTGCTGCGAATTTTCTGACTTGGGAGACCACTTTTTTAACTAATATCAAAAGACTTGTTTGCCAACCTTTATTCATTTTTATTGATCTTTTTTCATACCTGATGAAACTACCTATGTCCCCCAGAAGTGGGCTTTACTTACGTATTTACCGCAACTAGCTCCTCAATCTCCGGAGCTTTTGTCGGCAATTTCCCTGTCAATACTTCTCTACCATCTTCGGTGACAAGTATATCATCTTCTATGCGTATTCCCCGCACATCAGCGAATTTTCCCAACTCGTCCCACTTAACAAAATCTTCATATTTGGCACGATTTTCTGGGTTATTTAAGAGTGCCGGAACTTGATAAAATCCCGGTTCTATCGATACCAGCATTCCCGGACGCAAAACTCGATTCAGCCGCAAAAATCCCAAGCCAAACCGACTGCTTCTGGTTCTTCCTTCTTCATAGCCAGCCAAATCTCCTAAATCTTCCATATCGTGAACATCCAAACCAATTAGATGTCCGATACCGTGTACAAAAAATAGCGCGTGAGCGTCCATTTCTACCAAATCTTCAACATTGCCTCGCAAGATGCCCAAATCTACTAATCCTTCCGCCATAATTCTAGCAGCTAACAGATGAATATCTTGATATTCCACGCCCGGACTAATTTTATCAATACAAGCATCATGCGCTGCCAAAACTACATCATAAATCGCTCTTTGAGTCGGAGAAAACTTGCCAGAGACCGGCCAAGTGCGAGTCACATCGGCCGCCCATCCCGTTGATGTTTCCGCACCGAGATCTGCTAACAGCAAATCTCCGGTTTGTAGGGAATTGTGATAATGTTCACTGTGCAGAACTTCGCCATGTACTGTAACTATACTGGGATAGGCATAGGTCATGTTTTCTGAGATGATGACACTTTCCATTGCAGCGCGCACCCCTGCTTCAATTTGAGCATTTCGAGTTGCCGCCATTCCCGCTTTGTGAGCTTCTACGGTGACAGCCGCAGCTTGACGCAATTCGGCCAAACTGCCTGCATCGTGGCTCAGGCGCAGAGATACGATCGCCTTGGTTAATTCTAGGTCGATTCCTGTTGGCGATTTCGGCGGTGCCAGAGGGCGATGGCGTCCCGCCCCGCAAGCTACGAGAATTTGAGACTGTTGCAACTGAGTCCAAGAATCCTGAACGGCGATCGTTGCTGCATTTGTCGCCCGCGCTTTTAATTGGGCCATTGGAAAAGCAGCATCAGCCCCAATTAATTCGGCAATTTCTGCTCTTTTTGGCATTTCTCCGTGCCAAAGCGTGCTGCTAGCAGGTGCATCATCTAAGAACAATTCTAATTTTCCCGATTCTAAGCGAATGGCAGCATTTTCTAAGGGCAAACCAGCAAAATATAGAAAGTGACTACTGGCGCGAAATGGATAAGTAAGTGCCGGATAATTGCGAGGAATTCGGCACCCCGACCAGAGAATTACCGGAAAATTAATTAAACGGGCCAGTTTTTGCCGCCGTTGCTGTAAAGTATTAGTTAACAAATCATAACCTCGTGTAATTGTCATGGGTAAAAACCGATAATTTTGAGTGGGGTTTGTACTAAGGTGGAAGTTTTTGCATTCTCGGCATTAAAGCACTAAAGTCCTGACTGCCAACTAGGCAGCAATTTTGCCGGAAAGTGTAATCGTGAGCTTCTTTTTTGCTATCATTTTTAGGGCGGTCTTTTTTATCGTATTTGTCGTCATCGCCGGCATGATTTTGTTAAGCAAGAACCCTGCCCGACTGGTAAAAAAATGCTAAAAGTGTTAGTCCGCAAGCAATTAGCAGAAATGTCACCACACCCGCAATTAGTCAAATTCGTTTGTCTGGTTTTTGTTAATTTTGTGAGATAGGCGATCGCCTCTATTGACTGTTTGATATTTTAGACTTTAAAGTATAAGTAAAGTTCACTGAAAAAACATGAAAATTTCTCACAAAGCTCCTCAAACTTCAGCGCAAGTACGCGATTGGCCGATCGCACACTTACCGGGATTGAGCAAGGAAAACCAATCTCAACTGGAAGAGTGCAGCATCACCACAACCGGACAACTAATTCGCATGACGAAAACACCGGCTGCGAAAATGTTGCTAGCGCATCAATTACAGGTTAACATTCAATATGTTAATAAATGGGTAGCGATGGCAAATTTGGCTCGAATTCCGAGTGTAGGCTGTCAGTATTGCGGGCTGTTACTTCACGCCGGCGTTGCTTCTCCGGCTCAATTGGCTCAAATGCCCGTGGAGAGATTGCACCAACAAGTTTTAAGGCTCCACGTAGCGACAATGCAGCGCAATGACTTGACTCCTTCAGTCGATCGCGTGCAAAAATGGGTTCAACAAGCTAGATTAGTCAGTAGTCATTAGTCATTAGTCATTAGTTAGTAGTTATTGCTTGTCAGTTGTTATTAGCTTTCCTGTCACCAGTCAACAGCCAACAGTCAACAGTCAACACTCAACAATATTATGTCAATTCAAGTTTACGGAATCCCGAATTGCGGCACCTGCAAAAAAGCTTTCCAGTGGCTCAAAGATAGCGAGGTTAATTACGAGTTCATTAACACAAAAGAACAGCCACCGACTCGCGAAAAAATTCAAAGCTGGGTAGCTGCTTTGGGCTTTCAACCCATGCGAAATACTTCCGGTCAATCTTACCGGGCTTTGGGCGAGGACAAGAATAATTGGACGAGCGAACAGTGGGTAGAGGCTTTTGCTAAGGATGCTATGCTGGTGAAACGTCCTCTTTTCGTTAAAGATGGAACGGCTGTTTTAGTAGGTTTCAAAGAAGATGTAATTCGAGAAAAATTGGGGCTTTCAAGGGGCTGAGTTCAGCCTGTTGTTCGCCGCATAAACTTCATCTCGCCCACATCATCTGTGAAACCCCAACGCTCGTAAAACGGCATCATGTTCGGCAAACAGTTAAGAGCCAAGTTCTCGACAGCTTGCAATTTGGGATGATTTAAAACTGCATCCATCAACTTCGCACCCAGTCCCATCTTTCTGTGTGTCGGCTTGAGAATGACATCAAAAATCATGGCTCTGTATACGAAATCGGTAATGACGCGGCTAAAAGCAATTAGCCGATCGCTCTCATCGACAAAACCAATGATAACATCAGTCGCCGCCAGCATTTTCACCACATCTTCCCGCGTCCGCTTGTCGCTCCAAAACTCGTTTTTGTACAACTCCATCAAGTCGGAAACCTGGCTTTCGGTCAAAGTTTCGACAATTCGGTACTTATCCATTTTATCGGTCATACTCTACTTTACCGTAATCTAGTTTAATTGCGCGATCGGCAATATCAAAATAGCGATCGTCGTGACTAATCACAAACACCGTTTTCCCCCGCCGCTTCAACTCCGGTAGCAACTGCTTGTAAAAAATATCCCGGAAAAACGGGTCTTGATCCGAAGCCCATTCATCAAACAAATAAATCGGTCTATCTTCCAAATACGCCGTCAGCAAAGCCAGCCGCTTTCGCTGTCCCTGAGACAAAGCCGTAGTTGACAAAACTCCATCTTTCACCTGAACTTTATTTTCCAAATGAAACTCTCGCAAATATTCAGCAGCCTGCTTGTCCAAATCGTGATTAGTCATCCCCAAAAGCCTTTCAAACAGATAGAAATCCGAAAAAATCGCAGAAAAATGCTGCCTGTACCACTCTCGATTTTCCTCAGTAATTGGCTGACCATCAAGGAGAATTTTTCCCGATTCAGGAATGTACAAACCAGTGATTAACTTAGCTAAAGTAGACTTACCGCTGCCATTCCCGCCAATTATAAACACCAATTGACCCGGATGAAACTTCAAATTCAGCTCGCCCAAACTAAAATTGCTGTCTTCTTTTTCTCCCGGATAGCTGTGAATTACTCGATTTAACTCCAGCGTCTCCCACTCAGCATTTTGAATCGGTTTAACCGTTGAATTTATCTCAGATTGACTCGCCAAAGCCAATCCCATTCTCTCTATTTTTTCCACCGAAGTATTAGCACGAAAAATCGCCGGCAACCTTTGCAAAATATTCTGAAACGGAGACATCAAATAGGTACTTGTCAGAATGTAAGCTGACAAAACAGGTGTAGAAACTGGCACAAATTTCGGCAAAGCAAACAGCAGCAAACCCATCAGCATAAAAAACAGCAACTGACCCACTCCAATCGCAACTGCACCAGTATTCAAAGCAGTCACGTTATAATGGCGGGAAGCATCAGCACTCACCTGCAATTGTTCCGTAAAAAACTCTTGGCGGCGCAAGGAATGCAGTTTAAGTTCCTTAATTCCATCAGTAATACTGCGAAAATGCTTAAATAATATATCTTGTTCTTCTCTGGCTAAATCGAAAAATTTCCGCATTTTAGTGAGCAACAACTGCACCGTGCCAATCGTCAGCACCAAAAAACTAAATACAACAACAAAAACTGTACCCGAAATCGTGCTTAAATAAGTTAAGCAGCCGACCACAACGGCGATATCAACACAGAGAAAAGGAATCAAAAATATAGTATTAGAAAGCGTTCCCACATCATCGGTGAGAGTTGCCAGCAAGCGATTAGCGCCCAACTCTTCCAAATTCCGCAAAGGAGTAGACAAAATCCCGCGACTCAAACTCAGACGCAAATTATAAACCGCTTCTTGAGAAAGGTAGATTAACAAAAATTGCGATATGACTGCGGCGAGGAGAGCCAAAATTGCTAATCCGGCAAAATACCAGACTAAATTCTGATTTGAATTGTCGCTGATGGCGCGGTTGATTAGAGCAATTAACATAGCGCTGCAACCGCCACTAATTAAGCCTGTGAGTATGGCGATGGAAACATTTAACCAAGAAGCCTTTAAAAGTAACCAAATTACATTCATCTAATGGTACTCCTAATTTAATTTTTGAAACTCTGGCGCTAACCAATCCGCTCCCCGACTTCTTGTTTGCCACCTCAATTACTACTGAATAAATTGGATTCCCAAGGCGGGAATCTATAGCATTAATTTTATTCTGGTACTTCCGTTTCCTGGGTTTCAAATACGACCAGCTCATAAATATCCAGCATCGACATTTGCACTTCCACTGAAGCGAAGGAAACTATTGCTGATTCTCCCTCATATTCCCGAAACAACCATTCATTTGATTCGGTTTTAATATATTGTGCGACTAAAAACTCAGATTGATTGACTAACACATATTCACGGAATTCGGGGATAGATCTATAAAACCGAAACTTATCCTCCCGATCGAAATCCTTGGTAGACTTAGAAAGCACTTCCACAATCAGCACAGGATTGAGTATTTCATCTTTCCGTCCCTCTGTGCAAACTAATTCTCCTTCAACTACCATCACATCTGGATAAGTCCCGCGTCGATACCGAGGAATCCACAACCGCAAATCGCTCATAAATGGTCTGGCATTCTTTCCCCGCAAAGCAGATTTTAAGAACGCATAAATATTACCGATGATCTGGCTGTGATTAATACTACCACCCGTCATTTGTACAATTTCTCCATCGCGGTATTCATTTCTAAACTCAGCAGTTTCCTCTAAGTCCCGGTACTCATCTGGAGTATAAAACTTTTCCTTACTTTGTACTAACATTGTTGCCTCTGTACTAACTTTTATCTGCGTTAATCTGCATTAATCTGCCTTCATCTGCGGTTAAAAATCATAATTAACAGTATATCACAACAAAAAAGAAACGCCCAACTTCACCGAGTCAGGCGTTTTCCACTCTTTCACAACCAGGAAAAATTAATCCCGGCGAGACACCAAATTCGATTCAATTTTCGCACCCACCACAGGTTGCACATGACTCAAGGCCGACTGCAACATGGGAGTTTTGGTAATAGCATCATTAGCCAAATTAAACAAAGGGTTCGACAAAATTCCAGCCAATGTTGTCGCCACCAAAGTGAGTACAACGCTTACTTGCAAAGGCCGCATTCCCTGAAGGTTCCAGCGAATTTCGGGATAATTTTTTACCGCGTCTGACATTTCTTGAGGTTCTTTTACTACCATCATTTTGACAACGCGGATGTAGTAGTAAATCGAAACTACGCTGGTAATTAATCCCAGAATAACTAAGCCGTAAAGTCCTGCTTGCCAGCCGGCCCAGAACAGATAGATTTTGCCGAAAAATCCAGCCAGGGGCGGAATTCCACCGAGAGAAAGCAGGCAAATACTTAAGGCTAAAGTTAACAGCGGGTCTTTTTGGTACAAACCGGAGTATTCGCTAATTTGGTCGGTTCCAGTCCGCAGCGAGAACAGGATGATGCAGGCGAAAGCACCCAAGTTCATGAACAGGTAAACCAACAGATAAAATATCATGCTGGAGTAACCGGCTTCTGTTCCTGCAATCAAACCCAGCATCACAAAACCGGCTTGGGCGATCGACGAATAAGCCAAAAGCCGCTTCATGCTAGTCTGAGCGAGGGCAACCACATTTCCCAACACCATGCTGAGAATGGCTAAGGCCGTGAACACGAACTGCCACTGTTCGATAAGTGCGGGGAAAGCACTTGTTAACAAGCGGATTGCTAGGGCAAAACCGGCTGCTTTGGAACCGACAGAAAGGAAGGCAACAACGGGTGTAGGAGAACCTTCGTAAACGTCAGGAGTCCATTGGTGGAAGGGAACCGCAGAGATTTTGAAGGCGATGCCGGCGATCGCAAAAACCAAAGCAATCACCAAACCGAGAGATTGACCTTCATTCACAGTAGAAAGGTTAGCCGCGATCGCACTCAGCTTAGTTTCGCCGCCAGACAACCCGTACAGCAGCGAAAGCCCGTAGAGAAACACTGCCGAAGAAGACGACCCAATTAACAAATATTTCAAAGCAGCTTCATTGGAACGCGGGTCGCGTTTTGTGTAACCCGTCAGCAAATAAGACGAGATACTCAGAGTTTCCAATGAAATAAAAATCATCACCAATTCATCAGCGCCGCTGAGGAACATTGCCCCCAAAGTAGCGGTCAGCAAAATGCCGATAAATTCCGCTAAAGCAGTACCCGTTTGCAGTACATAGCGGACGGAGATCAAAATAGTGACAGCCGTACTCAAAGCGATAATTCCGCGAAACACTAAACTCAAGGCATCGCTGTTAAAACCGCCTAGAAACGAGATGGTATCCGTGTTATCCCACTGCAAACACAAGGCAGCGACGGCGGCCAACAAACCCGCAACGGCAACGTAGGGAGTCCAACCCGAGGAACTGCGGCCTACGATTAAATCGCCGACGAGAACCACCAAGAGGGTGAGGATGACAATTCCCTCTGGCAAGATAGTTCCAGCATTTAGCTGGGCAGCAAGAGTAGCAAAATCCATATTTTCAGGCAGGTTGGGTAGTACAAGCCGCAAAGGCTGTAATGGGCTGTGAACTTGTAAAAATTCTTTACCAAACACAGATTGTAGCGGATTACAGCTTCGCGAGCCCACTTGGGCGGGTGTTTGTTGCCGGAGAGTTGATACTCGGTAGCGATTTTGCATACATTTGCGGGCATTGTAGAGATTGCTGAGTGATGTCACCTCGGACGAGAGTCGCGATCGACCATAACTGCCACAATGTAGAATGTTAAACCAGTAATTCGGCATGACTGACTCGCTAAGTGCCTACAAACGGCAGACTTCCAAGGGCTTCAACAACCGCCCCGACTACGAGAATGAATTTCACAAACAGGCTGCAACTCGGTTAGTAGAATTGGCCAAAGTGCGATCGGGCAAGCTTGTTCTAGATATCGCCGCCGGAACAGGTTTAGCGGCGATTGCGGAGGATGCACTTAGGTCGATCGGGTTCCAGAAAATATCAGTCGCCTTTCCTACACCAGGAATGCTCTAGCTAGTATGTCTAAACTACTCAATTACATCTGTATATTTATTATTACCTGTTGGCTGCTGTTTGCTTGTCATTCTTCGCAACCTTTAAAAGTAAAACGTCCTCCCCTAAAAGTATCTTTTGTCCCTTTTGTTAGCTATACACCTCTGATCATTGCTCAAGAAAAAGGATTCTTCAAAGGGCAAGGGATAGACGTGGAACTGAGGTATGTAGACTACTCACAATTGCAAGACGCGGATTTCAGTGCAGGGAAGTATGATGGGATCGGATTGACCTTGGGGGATTTGGTGATATTGAGTGCCACCAATCCTGATATGCAAGCTGTGATGGTTTTGGATGAATCGACAGGTGCAGATGTGGTAGTCGCACAATCGGAGATTAAAACAATCCCTAACTTGAAAGGAAAAAAGCTGGGTGCCAATCTAGGCAGCTTTAGCGAGGTTTTCGTTACTGAGATGTTGAAAGCCTCTAAACTGACGAGCGATGATCTTAGCCTGGTGAAAGTCGAGGCTTTAGAAGTTCCCAATCGCCTACAAAACAATGCTATCCAAGCAGGACACACTTGGGAACCGTATCTTTCTGAAGCATTAAAATTAGGGGCGCATATCCTGTTTACAAGCAAACAAACCCCAGGCTTAATTTTAGATTTGGTCGCGTTTCGGGGTGAGGTGATACGCGATCGCCCTGAAGATATTCGCGCCTTTGTGCGAGGCTGGCTTCAAGGCTTGTCATATTGGGAAGCAAATATTCCCGAAGGAAAGAAGATCGTGAGCAAAGCGCTGAATATACCCAGCAATAAACTCTCTTTCGAGGGAATAGACTTTACTGACTTTGCAAATAATCAAAACTTCTTTCAATCCGACAGTCCTAATTATATCTCCAAAACCGCCAAGAAATATGCGGACTTTTTTATTCGCGCTGGCAATGTGACGCGCCTTCCCAATCTAGAAACCTTGTTCAATTCTTCTTTCTTAACCCCCCCTGCTAGCCTGAAACCATGAAGCGCTCCTTTTTCAACAGCCTCTTTATTATTACCTGCTGCCTGCTGTTTGCTTGTCATTCTTCGCAACCTTTAAAAGTAAAACGTCCTCCCCTGAAAGTAAGTTTTGTCCCTTTTGTTGGCTATATACCTGTCGTCATTGCTCAAAAGAAAGGATTCTTCAAAGCGCAAGGGATAGACGTGGAACTGAGCAATGTAGACTACTCAATGCAACAAGCGGATTTCAGTGCAGGGAAGTATGATGGGATCGGATTGCCCTTGGGCAATTTGATTATCTTGAGTGCCACAAATCCTGATATACAAGCTGTGATGGTTGTGGATGAATCGACAGGTGCAGATGTGGTAGTCGCGGAATCGGATATTAAAACAATTCTTAACTTGAAAGGAAAAAAGCTTGGTGCAAATCTAGGCGGCTTTAGCGAAGTATTCGTTACGGAGATGTTGAAAACCTCTAAGCTGACGAGCGATGATGTTAGGCTGGTTAAAGTCGATGCTTTAGAAGTTCCAGATCGCCTACAAAACAAGGCTATCCAAGCAGGGCACACTTGGGAACCGTATCTTTCTGAAGCATTAAAATTAGGCGCACATATCCTGTTTACAAGCAAACAAACCCCCGGCTTAATTTTGGATTTGGTCGCGTTTCGGGGTGAGGTGATACGCGATCGCCCCGAAGATATTCGCGCCTTTGTGCGAGGCTGGCTTCAAGCCTTGTCTTATTGGGAAACAAATATTCCGGAAGGAAACGAGATCGCGAGCAAAGCTTTGAATATTCCCAGCAAGAAAGTCTCTTTCGAGGGAATAGACCTCACTGACTTTGCAGAAAATCAAAACTTCTTTCAATCAGACAGTCCTAATTATATCTACAAAAACGCCAAGAAATATGCGGACTTTTTTATTCGCGCTGGCAATGTGACGCGCCTTCCCAATCTAGAAACCTTGTTCAATTCTTCTTTCTTAACCCCCCCTCCTAGTCTGAAACCATGAAGCGATCCTTTTTCAAAAGTATTCGTACAAAGTTAATCGTGTCGTTTCTCCTCGTTGCTCTAATTCCGTTGCTGCTGTTAGCATTTATCAACAAGCAGACAACTCAAAAGGCATTGACCGACAACGCACGACAAGCCCTATCTGCGGCGGCTAACGAAACCGCTTACAGAATAGATGGGTTTATCGATGGGAATCTTAATGCCGTGCGCGTAGAAGCGATTTTACCAGGTTTGGCCGCATATCTGGGCCTACTTCCAGAACGGCGAAATGGTAGTCCCCAAGAGATGTTAGCGACTGAAACCTTAAGCCGCCTCAGTCGCAAAGATATGCTTAATATTATCTCCTATGCCTTGCTCAACTTAAAGGGACGGAATGTACTCGATACGAATACACCGGATGTTGGACGAGATGAATCCGGTCAAGATTACTTCCAAGAACCGCTCAAAACTCAACTACCTTTTGTTTCTAGTATTAGGCAATCGACGACAACTCCCAACCTCGCTACGCTTTTTTTTAGCAGTCCTGTTCGCGATGCGAAGGGAAATATATTGGGTGTATTGCGGGTGACATACAATGCCACATCTGTCCAGCAGTTGGTGACTCGGGAAACTGAACGCGCAGGTGCGAAATCCTTAGCAGTTCTTTTAGATGAACACTATATTCATCTGGCACATAGCACTACACCGGAACTCCTTTTCAAATCAATTGTGCCTTTGTCACCCAATGTTGTAGCTAAACTGCAACGCGAAGGGCGTTTGTCTAAGACTCTAACGAAAGAACTTGCAATCAATTTGCCAGACCTCAAGCAAGCATTAGACACTAAACAGCCTGATCTAACCACACGATTGGCAGCTACGGGTAATAATGAGTGGAGGCTCTTAGCGATCGCCCACCTGAAATATCAACCTTGGTCAGTCCTTTTCGCACAACCCATTGCCGTTGCCCTAGCACCTGTAAAAAAACAAATACGTGATGCACTTCTTTTATTAGCAATCATCGCCACAATTGTAACTATCATCGCTTTTGCGATCGCACAACTATTAACAAAGCCTGTGATTTACCTCACCCAAGCGGTTGCCCAGTTTACGGCGGGTAACTTAGATATGCGTGTGAAGATGCGATCGGCAGACGAAATCGGTCTGCTGGCACGATCCTTCAACAGCATGGCGAGGCAACTCCAAGAATCCTTTGAAACCCTCGAAGACAAAGTTAAAGAACGAACAGCAGAACTCGCTAGTGCTAATCAGGAAATCATTGCCCTCAACGAAAAACTCAAAGAAGACAACCTCCGTTTAGGTGCAGAATTGAATGTGGCGCGTCAGATCCAGCAAATGATTTTGCCCAACTCTGAGGAACTGGAAATTGACGGACTAGATATCGCCGGATACATGGAACCCGCCGATGAAGTAGGAGGCGACTACTACGACGTGCTACAGATCGATGGTGTGGTCACGCTGGCGATCGGTGATGTCACCGGACATGGCCTGGAAAGCGGCATTCTGATGCTGATGGCGCAAACCTCAGTTCGCACTCTGCAAGAGATTCGTGGACTAGACCCGGTTCGATTCCTGGATGTACTCAACCGTACCCTCTACAAAAACGTGCAGCGCATGAATTCTGAGAAAAGTCTGACGCTGGCGATTTTGAGCTACTCCGAAGGACGGATCAGCATCAGCGGTCAGCATGAAGAAACGCTAGTTGTGCGAAAAAATGGAGAAGTTGAGCGCATCGACACGATGGAGTTAGGCTTCCCGATCGCTTTAGATGATGATATCGCAGGCTTCATCAGTCACATCCTGATTGACCTAGAACCTGGAGATGGCGTGGTGCTTTATACTGATGGGATTCCAGAAGCCTATAACATCGGCAAAAAGCAGTATGGAATTAAGCAACTGTGTGAAGTAATTAGTCAAAATTGGCACAAGTCTGCTGCTGAAGTTAAGGATGCGGTGATTGTAGATGTGAGGCAACATATTGGTAAGCAGAAAGTGTTTGATGATATTACATTACTAGTCTTTAAGCGGCAGGCTAACGTTACTGAAAAGGGAAATTTAGTTAATAATATCCTTGCCCCCAATGAAATGCTAAAATGAAGAACCAAGTTTGAGGAATACTTTATGAAAGTAAACTACCAAGAAAGAATTGATTTAACAGCAGACGAGTTAAAAATAATTCTGTTCGAGCAGCGAATTCTACCTAATAAACAAAAAATTCAGGCACTTTATTGGTTAAAAACAGGAGCGAGTCAAAGCCTTACAGATGTAGCTGAACGTTTAGGTGTACATAGAATTACTGTACATAGATGGTTAAAACAATATAGTGCTGGCGGTTTGTCAGAACTGTTATAAATACGGCAAGCAATCGGTAGACCACGAGTAATTCCTTCCGCGGTAGTAGCCGGAATATCAGAAAAATTAAGTGAAGAGTCCTGTGATTTTAAGACTTATAAAGAAATTGGTCACTGGGTAGAAGATAACTATCACCTATCAGTTAAATATCAAACATTACACAAGCAATTACACTATCGTATGAAAGCCAAATTAAAGGTATCGAAGCCTGTGAATAACAACGAAAAAGCTCAGGATGCCGACATCGAGTTGAAAATAAAAAAAGCTCGAGAAAATTCCTCAAAGTAGCTTGATGGTTAGAGTCTACTACCGCAAATCCCGCAAAAAAATAAACTCAAATCTTGGTTTCAAGATGAAACGAGAATAAATTTGCTTAAAAACACTTGAAAAAAACAAGATTACAGCTTTTGGAGTCAAACCAATAAGTAAAGTGAAATCGAGTTTTCTCATGTTATTATTTATATGGACAGTTCCCCCACAAAGCTGATAAATACTATACATCAACAAATATCTAAGTCAAGACCTCAAACTTGCTGATTTAGCTGCATTGCTAGGCATGAGTAAATTTTAATTTAGTCATCTGTTCAAAGAGGCGATCTGCAGGGTTCCTCATAAATATCTGCTGCAACAGCGGATATTTATAGGGCAAAGCAGTTGTTAAAACAAAAAGAGCGATCGATTATGGAAATTAGCTTAAAGTGTGAGTTCAATAGCCACAGCCATTTGAGTAAACAGTTTCGGCAGCTTACGGGTATGACTCCTACAGCTTATAGAACTCATTGTTAGCTGGCGGGTTCCAACTACCAACTGATAATAAGCGGCAATCCCGGTCGAAAATCTACCTGCTGTCCCTGCACTTCTCCATCAAAACCCAGCTCCACAAAATACTCGGTTCCTATCCGTAACTTTAGCTGATTTGTCTCAAGCACTGCTTGAAGTTCAGGTGACGGATTATTTGCAGCAGGACTGACTAATTCTACGCGAGTAATTTCCCGGAAACCAACACCATGCTCCAAAGGCTGTGACTTCTCACCAGAGTATTGATCGGGACGTTTACCAAAGGAAATTTGGAAAAGCATGGGCTCAGCCAACACATCACTATTTGTTGCGACCGCGATACTCATCGTTTCAGATAAATAAGGTGGACGATATTCCCAACTCGAAAATGCAACTGTGTCCTCAGAACCTTTGGCTGGACGCAAACAGATGCCAAACGGACACGCACCATTATTCCGATTTGTCGATCGCTCCCAAAGACGAGTCCGATGAATTGGCTCAGACTTCGCCTCTTCTGGATCGTGAATCCATAACAATTCCAACATTGCGTTATGGAAAAAGAAACAGCGATTGGTTGTACCTTGTCCGCGATGAATGCGAGATGCACCCTCAACTAAACCGAAGGATGATAAACGATTAGCTTCCGAAGCACCAATATCAGTAAGGATGAAAAGATGGTCGAATTCAAATGTCATAGCATTGTTCAGAGACTCGATCGATCGCTCAAGTAATTTTAATCCCCTGTGATTGCTTTCCTTCGGCTCACAACGTTTATGCTGCACAGCGTACTGTACCAAAGTCCCAAACCTCTAGTCAGTAAATCTTTCCCAATCTAAAATCTAAAATCTAAAATCTAAAATCGATCGCCCCAACCCTCCCCAACCTTCAAGTTACAACCAGATTGAGGAACCATCCGCCCGCATCCAACAGTCTCAACATCCAGTTAGCGACAATTCTGCTAAAGTCAGGTCATCCAAAGAGTGCATCTTGTATAGAGGCGATTCCCAGCCTCTGGCCCGAAAGCAGTAAAATCCCATCAGCTTGTCACCTGCCACTCGATCGGCAGTAACTTAAAAATTAAGGTAGTTTGAAAATAATCGCCCAAAGTTGAAAGAAACCTTGACATCTGACCTAAACTCTCTAACTTAGACCCTCTAGCTGCGCTGCTATCCATATTTAAAAGATGCCATGTCAACCTTAGTCATCGTCGAATCTCCGACCAAAGCCCGCACCATCCGCAACTTCCTGCCCTCCACCTACCGTGTAGAGGCATCGATGGGCCATGTCCGCGACCTACCATCCTCGGCCGAAGAAATACCAGAAGCCGTTAAAGGAGAAAAATGGGCGCAACTGGGCGTAAACGTGGAAGCAGACTTTGAACCCCTCTACGTCATCCCGAAAGATAAAAAGAAAATTGTTAAAGAACTCAAAGACGCCCTCAAAGACGCCACAGAACTGATTCTAGCCACGGACGAAGACCGGGAAGGCGAAAGCATTTCCTGGCATTTGCTGCAAATCCTCAAACCCAAAGTGCCCATCAAGCGGATGGTGTTTCACGAAATCACCCGCGAAGCAATCCGCGATGCTTTGACTCACTGCCGGGATATCGACAATCGAGTTGTACAAGCCCAAGAAACTCGCCGGATTCTCGACAGACTCGTCGGTTACACACTCTCTCCGCTACTGTGGAAAAAAATCGCTTGGGGTTTGTCGGCCGGTAGAGTGCAGTCAGTCGCAGTCAGGCTTTTGGTGCGCCGGGAACGGGAACGCCGCGCTTTCCGCCAAGGTAGTTACTGGGATTTAAAAGCCCTTTTGGAAAAGGGCAAAATTTCCTTTGATGCCAAACTCGTGACAGTCGGCAATGTCAAAGTTGCAAACGGCAGCGATTTTGATGAAAATACCGGGCAAATTATCTCCGGCCGCCGCGTACTTTTGCTGAACGAAGAACAGGCGCGGGCTTTACTCTCACGCATTCAAAACAAACCCTGGACTGTCACCAATCTCGAAGAACGGCCAGTCACCCGCAAACCGTCGCCGCCGTTTACGACCTCGACTTTGCAGCAGGAAGCTAACCGCAAGCTGCGGCTGGGTGCGCGGGAAACCATGCGAATTGCCCAAAGTCTCTACGAACGCGGTTTTATCACCTATATGCGGACGGATTCGGTGCATTTGTCCGAACAGGCGATCGAAGCGGCGCGCAGTTGCGTGCAAGAACTTTACGGCAGCGAATACCTCAGCCCCCAACCGCGCAAATACACCACGAAAAGCAAAGGTGCCCAGGAAGCCCACGAAGCTATCCGCCCGGCCGGCAGCACTTTTCGGACTCCGCAGCAAACGGGATTGGATGGGATTGATTTCCGCCTCTACGATTTGATTTGGAAGCGGACAGTCGCTTCTCAAATGGCCGATTCCCGCCAAACTCACGTTACGGTACAAACTCAGGTAGAAGATGCCGGTTTCCGTTCCAGCGGCAAACGCATTGATTTTCCAGGCTTTTTGCGGGCCTACGTGGAAGGTTCCGACGATCCAGATGCGGCGTTGGAAGACCAAGAGGTGATTTTGCCGGCGCTGAAGGTGGGGGATAAACCTAATTGTAAGGATTTAGGGGCGATCGGGCACGAAACTCAACCTCCCGCCCGCTACACGGAAGCTTCTCTGGTCAAAATGCTTGAAAGCGAAGGTGTGGGCCGTCCGAGTACCTATGCGAGTATTATCGGTACAATTGTCGATCGGGGATATGCCAAATTAATAGCTAACGCCCTAATTCCGACATTCACCGCTTTCGCCGTCACCACTTTATTGGAAACACATTTTCCCGATTTAGTTGACACCGGTTTTACTTCCCGAATGGAACAAACCCTCGATGAAATTGCCACGGGTGAGGCGAAATGGCTGCCGTATTTGCAAAAGTTTTATACAGGGGAAACCGGACTCGCAACCCAAGTCAAAGAACAGGAAAGTCAGATTGACGCGAAAGTTGCCCGAACTGTGGTACTGGAGAATATTTCTGCTAAAGTTTGCATCGGCAAATTCGGCGCATACCTGGAATCTGAAAGCGAAGAAGGCGTCGTAAAAGCATCGATTCCCCAAGATTTGACGCCTGCCGATTTAGATCCGGAACAAGTGGAGTTTCTGTTAAAGCAAAAAACCGAAGGCCCGGAAAAATTGGGTCTTCACCCGGAAACCGGGGAACCGATTTATGTGCTGATTGGCAGTTATGGGCCATACGTTCAGTTAGGGGATGTTTCGGAAACGAACAAGAAACCGAAGCGGGCTTCTTTACCGAAGGGGACGGATAAGGATAGCGTGACGCTGGATATGGCGGTGAGTTTGTTGACTTTACCTCGGTTGTTGGGCACTCACCCGGAGACGGGGGCGAAGGTGCAAGCTAATTTGGGGATGTACGGGCCTTATGTGGTGCATGACCAGGGTAAGGTGGGGAAAGATTATCGATCGATCAAACCGCCGGATGATGTTTTGACTATAATGCTCGATCGGGCATTGGAAATGTTAGCGCAACCGAAAGCCGCCCGCGGCAGCAGCAAAACAGCTACACCTTTGAAGGAATTGGGCGCGCATCCAGAATCGGGAGAACTGATCAATGTTTACGACGGTCGTTATGGGCCCTACGTCAAACACGGCGATATCAATGCTTCTTTGGCTAAGGATGAATCTGTGGAGAATTTCACCTTACAAAAAGCACTGGATTTGTTAGCAGCGAAGGAAGCAGCGGGCGGCGGAAAATCTAGCAGCAAGTCGAAGAAGTCAACTAAGACTACTGCGGCGAAATCGGAAACTGCAACGAAGAAGACTGCGGCTAAGAAAACCACTGTTAAAAAGACGGAGACTGCGGCTAAGAAAACCACTGCTAAAAAGACGGCGACTGCGACAACAGCCAAGAAAACAACTAAGTAAAATTAGTTTAGTTTTCCCTCATCCCAAAAACTCGGTTTATTCACAAAACCGGGTTTTTTTATTTATCAAATACGAGACAACACGACAAAAATAGGTTTGTAGTAACGAGTTTAGTCCTGACAATTTTCTCCTCTTAGGTATTTGTCATCAGCGTCTGCGGGGTTCGATCGCCCCTATTTTTTTTGAGACATCTCAACTCAAACTCTTGTCAAGCCTACCTTTTCAGTTTACTTGTCACCCGTCAGCAAAATCATCCTATTTACTTATTGACAATGGCGGCTCTCTGTTAAATTGTCATGGATCGAACATATAAGGTTAAAAATTGTATCATAAGCAACAGAAAGTACCCAATGTTTTATGTAGCGCCCTACAATTGAGAAAAGGAACAAGATTAAGAGGCGCGATCGGTATGGATATGAATATGGATATGAATGGAAACCTAGACTGGGAAGAAGCATTTGAGTACAGAGCGGGCTTGACAGTGGAGTTGAAGTCCCAGCCAGGGGTTTTGCATACGATCGCTTACTATGAAGTGATGATGGTACCGCCCATCTGGTTAGAAAGTGACCCGCGTCCCCGGTATCCTCACGAACTGCGAGTCGTTTCCCACCAGCCCACTGTGTCCAATATTTGCCGGATTTCAGAGTGTCCTGTTTTAGTCGCCTCCTAGGTTTTTTCAGCGGGAAATATCGGCGGTGGCCTCTAGCCAGCAATCAAACCGATGCAGTTCCAAGAGCAGGGATGTAGCCAGGAGCAATTACCATCTAAAAGTACAAGGGCACAGGTATTGGACCGAATGGGCTATCTTCTTGGCAAAGTAGTAAAAGCCAAACCTCAAAAAAAATTGCACAAA
Organism: Microcoleus sp. LAD1_D3; assembly: GCF_036702135.1. NCBI lineage: Bacteria > Bacillati > Cyanobacteriota > Cyanophyceae > Oscillatoriales > Microcoleaceae > Microcoleus > Microcoleus sp. LAD1_D3. Next base: position 226,817 of record NZ_JAUBSB010000001.1, read on the forward strand.
CAGAGGATATCTTTTCTTTAACAACATCGAAAACTTTAATCAGCAAGTAACAAGCACCAAAATCAAACGAATAAGCAGGGACTGCACAGCCACTGTGAATATTCCAGAGGAATCGGGTGGGCGAAAAACCATCTTGGGACAATCAAGCTAACGACCCTGATATGGGATGCACAGAAAAATATATTTCCTGTGCGATTCTGGTTGTCTGTTAAAACGTTGCTTCCCGCCACAAACAAAACTGGTATATTGTTCTCAAAAGGTTGATTGTTGTCGTCTTTGAATTTGAGTTCGCCACTTTCAATGAGTGGAGGATTTTGGGGATTGGCAGCAGTTGGAGCGAGTTGAGATGTGCGTTCCGCAAATATAGCATCTTTGCCGAAGTAGTCGATTTGTCTTTTGTTTACAGGTTAGCCAGTGAGAGTATAGAGATCAGCAGATTTTTTTACGGGTGGTAAAACTGAAATACTTTAATTTCCGGCTAAAATTGATGGGTTTGGAAAAGATTGCGGTGTCTTCGGGGTTATTATTAAAACTGTCTGAAAGTGCCGGGACTGCTAGTTCTGGGGTAGGGTTGCTAAGGGCTTGAGGATTGAGTAAGTTTGCGCTATTTAGGTCAAACTCAGGTATTAATAGAGTTGCCCTAATAGGGAAGTAATCTTGACTGTTGAATGGCGATTTATTTAAAAATTTTATATTGGGTTTGGTAGATGCGAATAAGCGGTACAGATACTTGTCGGGCTTGTTAGTATCTCCCCATAGGAAAATAGTTTCTGTCAAGGTGTTGAGGCAGAAATGTTGATTGTTATAAAACTTTGCATCATCTTCGAGATTCCTGGTGCGATCGCCCTCAATTGGGCAAAAACAATCTAGCTCATCAGGTGAAAGAGCAATTGCAGCAGCATAATTAAGAACGAGAAACTAAAGAACGAACGTAAAAAGACACCGCTCCAATTAAGTAAAAACAATTCACCAAAATCAACAATCCTTTACCAACATAAGAATTAACCAAACCAAAAACGCGGTAAGTTGACAGCAGCACTAACAACATTTCCACTAGAGAAACAATTGACCCGTAGTGCTTCCTATCCCAATAAGAAAACGGACTGATAAAACGGTAATTGCTGAACGGAAAAAAGTGCCTATGAGCGTCGTCATTGTGGACTGGCAAATCTCCCAGAGAGTGTAGTATCATGCTGATAAAGAGAATTTGCACACTTTGCCAGCCAAAGTAATAAGCAATTAGCAAACCAATAACCGCCAGAGGGATAGAATGAAACAGAGCAACAACGTTCTGGACAAAAGGCTCATAGTATGCTTTTGACCAAATTGTAGCTGCGGGCAAGCGAGCAATGTATTTCGCCCAAAAGTAAAATAAAAATATCGGAATATCCGGCAAAATTCCGCCGATCGCAATAATTAGATTAGCTTGCGGCAGTTGGGGTTTGCCGAGAATTGCGAGATTGATAATAGCGTGGCTGGGAGTCTTCATAAGTAGGGTGCGTCAACTAGGATTATCTTATTCATAATTAATCAGATATAAGCTGACACACCCTACGCGTGAGATAATTGGCTCGTGCTACAAGTGAGGTTGCAGTCGATCGATCAACTGCGCCGGTTGCATAACTCCCTCAATGCGATCGACCTCAGCGCCATTTTTGAACAGCACCAAAGTCGGCAAAGCATAAATGTGATGCTGCGACGCCAAGTGTTCGTACTTATCCGTGTCAATTTTGACAACCATCAGCTTGTCTTTCATCTGACCACTCACTTGCTCCAAAATCGGTGCCATCATCTGACAAGGCCCGCACCAAGTAGCGTAAAAATCTACCAACACCGGCAAGTCAGAGCCCGATAGTAACTCCTCAAAACTGCTGAACTGTTTTTGAACTGCCATAAGACAAAATAATTTTTTGGGTTCTGGCTCGATTTTAGTGCAAAATTCTCTGGTAGATTGCGAGGACACAATTATGGAATTATTACCAGAGACTTTTCAGAGATTGCGGGGTCAAGTTGCTGTCGTGACCGGTGCGTCGCGGGGAATCGGCCGCGCCGTTGCTTTAACCCTAGCAGCAGAGGGCGCTAAAGTCGCCGTAAACTATGCGAGTTCGAGTGCTGCTGCTGATGAGGTGGTAGCAGAAATAGTCGCTGCTGGAGGAGAAGCTGTGGCACTTGCAGCAGATGTCTCGAAAACTGACCAAGTAGATTTACTCACCAGTAATGTCATGGAAAAATGGGGACGAATTGACATTTTGGTGAACAATGCCGGCATTACTCGCGATACTTTGCTGCTGCGGATGAAGTTGGAAGATTGGCAAGCAGTAATTGATTTGAATCTAACCGGCGTGTTTTTGTGTGCGAAAGCTGCCAGTAAAATCATGCTGAAACAGCGAAGCGGCCGAATTATTAATATTGCTTCGGTTGCTGGACAAATGGGCAATCCCGGACAAGCTAATTACAGTGCGGCGAAAGCTGGGGTAATTGGGTTTACTAAAACTGTGGCGAAAGAGTTGGCCAGTCGCGGGATTACTGTGAATGCAGTTGCACCGGGTTTTATCACTACAGATATGACTAAGGATGTCAAGTCTGATGAGATTTTGAAGTATATTCCCTTGGGGAGATATGGGGAAGTTGAGGAAGTTGCGGGGATGGTGAAGTTTTTGGCGGCAGATGCGGCGGCGGCTTATATAACGGGGCAGGTTTTTAATGTGGATGGGGGGATGGTAATGGCTTAGGATTTCGGGATTTTTTTAACCGCAGATGCACGCGGATGAACGCGGACATTTGCGGTTAACTTGTCAAGTTAGACTCATAGTCTCACTTGCAATTGTTTGAGCCGTTCATTGACAAAAATTTCGCTCGATCGAAGTATTTGGAGAACGGATTTGCAAGCGTTTTAAAACATCTTCTTTAGTTGCCACGCCCCGGTTTGCAATCGGCGAAACCAAGTGCTTCGCTATCGAGGAAGTTAGCAATTGCCATTTCCACAACAATTTCGATCGGATATTCAATTTCAGCAGCACGGGCGATCAGGGCCGCACGAATTCGTTCGGGAAGGTATTTTAGGATGGCTTCGGCATCGGCAACAGATAGTTGTTCCAGAGTTGTTGATTGCATGAGTCTAGCTTTCTGGTGGGATTTGAACGTTGTAGGGCGGCTCAGTTGCTCTCAGAATAATCGCTTCTAGCTCTAATAATAACGCAGGGTTGCTCCACGCCGAGAGCGGGTGAATGGCGATACGAACATCTTCCCAGTTGTATTTGTCGAGCCATGCCCAGAGAAATGCTTTGTGCCCCCCACTAAATCTACCCCGCAAGCTTTTGGTTTTACCGATGTAAAGCAGGCCATCGACACGATGTCTGACAGCATAAAGTCCAGGGCGAGAGGGGATGGTATCAAAGGAGCGGCCCAGGGATTGGCATTGCTCGAAGGGCGTAAAGGCAAGGGTTTCGAGAATTTGGCGGGCTTCTTGTTGGATAGAATCGGGCATGATCAGTGGCGCTCGTATTTGCCCGATTTTATATTGAGCGCCCCTTAATTACCGATATTGATTGCCTGTTAATGCAGATAGGCGAGGAAGAGCCTCCAATTTTTTTTCGGAAGCGAGGCAGAGCAAGAGTGACATCAGTTCCCAGGCTCTTCCGGGGAACCAGTTAAATTACTTTAAGGCGGCACACAACTGAGTGAGGACTTTTTTGTATTTTGCAATGCGTTGAAAATCTGCCTCTGTCGGATTGGCTATGCGACGAAGATCGAGGTTATGAGTAACATCAGCGATTTTAACTTGCAGTGCGATCGGGTTGGCAATCACACGTTCTAAATAAGCTGCATAAGCTTCTCCTTCTATTTTGGTAATCGCCGCGATCGCCGAGACTAAAACTTCAGGAAAACCTTCGCTTCTAAGTTGCTCAAGTGTAAGTTCAGAATCTTCTACCGCATCGTGTAGAACCGCTACGATTTTTTGCTCTAGAGAATTTACATTTTCCATCACAAATAGCGGATGATCGAGATAGGGATTGCCTGCCTTATCAACCTGCCCCTCATGAGCTTTTGCTGCAATCCCGATCGCTCGTTCTAATAATGATTCGTACTCTGAGTTCGTATTTGACAACATAGTAAAGAAGTTCTCTATTAAATAAAGTTTAGCCCCCCTCACGGGTGATCGGGTGTGACTTTTTATTTTAAATATTCCTGCAACAATTTCCAAGCCATTTGAGTACCCTCACCTGCGTTGACTTTTTCAAAGTCTACATCTTTTCTCAAAACTACCAAACCCACACCTTCTTTGATTTCTATTTTATCATGATCGCTAACTCTAGCCAAAAAAAGGTGGTTGTTTTGTAAAAGTTTTTTATCATTTTGGGTCTTTTGGTGAGTAAAAGTTGCGATAAATTCCATTGTGTAATAATTAATTGTGAGGCAAGTTTCTTCTTCCAATTCTCGCACTGCTGCCTGCTGTGGACTTTCTCCAATGTCCACGCCACCACCAAAAATAGAAAGCATTCCTTGACTGGCAATACCTGGAATATTATCTCGCAGTTGTGCCCCAATCTGACCGTTCGGGAGCATTACAAAAATGCGAACTATTGACTTGGGAATATTCATATTATCGATGGCATAACAAAATTCACAGAAGTTGCTCTATAGTTTTTTGATTTGACGCCAAATTTTCCTAATCCAATTGTACAGCGCAGCATACAAAGCCCGCAACTGATTGACAAAAGTTTGCCAAATAGAACGTGTCCTTACCGGGGAAATCTCCTGGATTTCCACGGGCAGCGGTGGCATCCCGACTACTTCATACAGCGGATATTCGCCACTTTTCCCCGGAATTTGCACTGATACGCACTGATTGACGATCGCCAATTCCTTAACTTCCTGATAAGTCTCCTCGGAAATCAATAAACTTGTTCCTACTTGCTTGTTCGCAGCTTCAATCCGGCTGGCCAAATTCACCGCATCTCCGATCGCCGTCACCGTCTGACTCTTCGACGCGCCCAAATTCCCCACAACGACCAAACCGCAGTGAATGCCAATCCCAATCCGCAACTGGTGACGGTATAAAGTCTCAAAATAGGGATTGAGTTTCTCTAGTTCCTCCAGCATCTCCACCCCAGCCCTCACCGCTTTTTCCGCCGCTTTGTCTGAATTTTCCAACCCAAACAGAGCCATAAAACCATCTCCCATGTAATTATTAATCATCCCGTCGTTGCGGTTAATAACATAACCCATTTTTTGGAAATAGCGATTTAAAATATAAATTACATCGTAGGGTAACAGCGATTCTGCAAACGCCGTAAACCCTCGAATATCGGCAAACAAAATTGCAATTTTTTTCTCTTGACCCACAGAAGTAGAAATCAACTTTCCGGCCATTTCGTCATTAAATGATTCCAAGTCTTCAGAATCGATCGCCAATCGGCGCAAAATCACCTTGCCGCCCGCCACCTGTGTCTGACAAGCTAGCCTAATTTCCGGCTCTAAGCGCAATTTTTTCGCGAGTTCCTCTTCCGGCGAAGTGCGGGGAGAGCAAAATTCTAAACCTTCGACAATCAATACCCGGCAAGTCGAGCACCGGGCGCTACCGCCGCAGATGTGGGTGTGGGGAATGTCGGCACGCAGGGAAGCTTCGAGAATTATATCGTTGTCGTCTATCTCGATCGTGCGATCGTCCGGCAGATAGTGAATCTGTGGCATATGTGGCGCGTCTAGCTAATTAGCGAGGAATCTCGCGGACATCTGTTATTGCAGCGAACCTTTATGCAAACCCGGTTTCTCGGCATTTTTTCTGTACCCCCTGATTCCTTAACTATAAGTCGCGATCGGCATTTGCTTCTCGTTGCGTCAGCTCAAGCGCCCAACTGACACCAGTTTAAAAAAAGAATGCACCTCTGAGCAATAGTCCAACTCTTAGCTCATCAGTCATTCCCCATTCTCAAATATAAAATGGTATAACTGAGCACTAAAATCTTCATCCCACCGTGAAAATACCCCCATTCAAGCTGTGGAGTTAATCTAAAATCTCAAATCTCAAATCTCAAATCTCAAATGGACTGACATAATTCTTAATAAAATTTATATCGCCCAAACCCCTATAAATCCGTTATCAAATCCCCTTCAACCGCCATATATTTTTATGATTTTGGGTAGGTGGGCTGTGCAAACCTTACTTGGCAATAGTTTCAGCTTTTGTGCTCTCTAACAACCAGCTAATTTTCGTGAGATAGAATAGCAGCATCTTTAAAACCAGTATAGCCATGACTTCATCAACAGCCCTACAAAGCATCGAAAAACACATTCCCATCGTGGGAGATGTACATAGCAAAAGTCCGATCGCCTACGGAGCAACCCGCCTCGCAGTCAGTGCAGTTAACACGGTGCAAATGGCAGTCGCAGAGTCTTATATCAACGGATTAGAAGTCCCAGATTCAGTATTGCGATCGCTTTTTGATACCTGTATGCCGGTCTTTTTTAAGCATTTCCCGTCCCTGCTTGCACCCTACGAATGGGTACTAACAGAAACAGACCATACAGCCGAAGGGCCGCGGGATTTAATGAAGATTCAGTACGACTTACCTCAAGCAATGCTGAATCCGATGTTAGGCGACGGGAAACTCATATATCCTAAATACAGCATGGGATTGTGGGAAAAAGGAGCCGCCAACCTTGAACAATCGCAAATCCAAATGATTGATGATGTGATTGAGAAGCTAGAGATTCAAGATGGCGACAATATTTTAGACTTTGGCTGCGGTTGGGGTTGTGTTCCCAATTACATTCTTTCCAAATTTCCCAATGTCACCTTTACTGGCATTAACCTCAGCCACCACCAATGCGAGTATATGCGGCACAAGATGGAAGACCCCGAAAGCTATCTTAGTTCAGGTCGATTTACCCTATATGAAGGCGATTTGAACGACGCCCAATTTGAGACAAAATTTGACAAAATTCTCTCCATCGGAGTTTTTTGTCATGTAGGTAATTTAACGCAAGCTTTCCAAAAGCTGGCATCTTTCCTGAAGGATAACGGCAAAGTTTTCATTCACATCATCACAGTTCGCACTCCCAACAATATATCCAGCGTTTTTACCCACAAATACATTTTTCCCCACGGTCGTTACTGGAAATACGATGCAGTTCCCAGCCACAACAAAGACCTCAAAACAATTCAAAGATGGTATCTCAACGGATACAATTACTCCACCACCTTTGCTAACTGGCTGAAAAACTTTGACGATGCTCAGGCAATAGTCAAAGATTTAGATTACGGCATCGACTATGCCAAATTTCGGCGAATCTGGCGGTTTTACTTAATTTGGTTTGTGTCTAATTTCGCGAGTTGCGATGGCGAATATAACGGCAACGGTCAATATTTAATGACTCGTGCCTAATCGCTAATCCGTAGACCCAGCTCAAAAAACTGAACACCCCGAACCCCGACTTCTGTGAGATGTCGGGGTTCTTGAGTGCGAGCTACTTATCGGGAGAATAAAACCTTTCAATCTAGATTTAGGGCGATCGAGAAGTGTTGCCTTCTTTTGAGAAATTTTTCTGAGTTTAAAAAAATCCGGAATAAGATTATTGCTCGGTGAATAAGACCTATATCAAGCGTGAGCCTGCACAATACTTTTTAAATTCCATCCTCGCTCAGTAGTGATGATGTCCGATATTTTACTACAAAAAGAGAGTTGATTTATACAATGGTAGACCATATGAAACCTTCTCTTCCTCAAGACGAGCCGAACCAAGAACAGCGCCGCAATTCCTTGAATCGCCAGCAACAAGCTTATCAGTTTGACTTTGAGAGTTTATCACCTTTGGCATTATTGAAAGATGTGCCACCAGTCGAGAACTTTTCGAGCAAGTATATTGGAGAGCGGATACTAGCAACATCGGAACTTCCAGGAAATATGCTGGCGGCCGATTCGAGAACTTTTCTCGATCCTCTCGACGAACTCCAAGACTATGAAGATTTCTTTACTCTGCTGCCGCTACCTGGAGTTGCCAAAATCTACCAAACCGATCGCTCTTTTGCAGAACAGCGCCTGTCTGGAGCAAATCCAATGGTGCTTCGCCTCTTAGATGCCGACGATCCTCGGGCGCAAACACTGGCACAAATTTCCGGTTTTCACCCATTATTCGATCTGGGCCAAGAGTTGCAACAAAAAAACATTTACATTGCCGATTATACGGGTAGCGACCAACACTATCGCGCGCCTTCAAAAATTGGAGGCGGCAGCTATGAAAAAGGCAGAAAATTCTTGCCGAAACCGCGAGCTTTTTTCGCTTGGCGGTGGACGGGAATTCGCGATCGCGGTGAACTGGTGCCGATCGCTATTCAACTAGATCCCACGCCAAATAGCCATCTTTACACCCCGTTCGATCCTCCTGTGGATTGGCTGTTTGCGAAACTCTGCGTACAAGTAGCAGATGCCAATCACCACGAAATGAGTTCGCATTTAGGTCGAACTCATCTGGTGATGGAACCAATTGCGATCGCCACCGCCCGACAGTTGGCTAAAAATCACCCGCTGAGCCTGTTGCTGAAACCGCACTTCCGCTTTATGCTGGTCAACAACGAGCTGGCGCGTTCTTATTTGATCGCTCCGGGCGGGCCAGTCGATGACTTGCTAAGCGGTAGCTTGCCAGAGACAATGGAAATAGCTAGAGAGGCTTGTAGTAACTGGAGTCTGGATCAATTTGCCTTCCCAACCGAACTGAAAAATCGGGGCATGGACGATCCAAATCAACTGCCTCACTATCCTTATCGAGATGATGGATTGCTGCTGTGGAATGCGATCGAAACCTTTGTATGTGGCTATCTCAAATTCTTTTACCCGACAAATGAAGCACTCGTCCAAGATGTGGAACTGCAAACTTGGGCCCAAGAATTAGCCTCGAATGAGGGCGGTAAAGTCAAAGGAATGCCCAGCAAAATCGACACAGTTGAACAATTAATTAAAATTGTCACAACCATAATTTTTACCTGCGGTCCGCAGCATTCAGCAGTCAATTTTCCCCAGTATGAATACATGAGTTTTGCTGCCAATATGCCTTTGGCAGCATACCGGGACATTCCCAAAATTAATGCTTCTGGGACTCTCGAAGTGATTACGGAAAAGGACATTTTACGGTTGCTTCCTCCGTACAAGCGAGCGGCTGAACAACTGAAAATTCTGTTTATTTTGTCAGCTTATCGATATGACCGTTTAGGTTATTACGATAAATCTTTCCGAGAACTCTACCGGATGAGCTTCGATGAAGTTTTTGAGGGAACGCCGATCGAATTTTTAGCCAGCCAGTTCCAACAAAATTTGAATATGGCTGAACAAAAGATTGATGCCAACAATCAAAAACGAGTAATCCCTTACTTTGCTCTCAAGCCTTCGTTGGTACTAAATAGCATCAGTATGTAGAGTTAAAAATTCAGCACAATATCTCAATGTAGGGTGCGCGCGGCGCACCTTACTCTGTATTAGCCGTTTTTGTATTCTTCAACAATAGAGCAATTTACGGACAATGTACCACAGGAATCAGTGAAGGTGACTTCATCTTGATAATGCCGGGGTGTTTCAACCAGTAACCGCCAAGCGTCACCAGCCTCGATTAAATTCAGCCGATCGGGATAATGAATTTTTAACAACTCTTGCACCATCGGATAATAGTCTGAGTTGATGCTGGGGAAAATATGATGCTCTGTGTGGTAAGAAAAATTTAAGTGCAGCAGGTCAAATATTTTAGGAACGCGCACTGACATACTGTTAATCAGCGGGTCATTAATGTCGGTCATCCGGCAACCCATGTGGTTTGTATAGATGTAAAACATTGCCCCTGCATGACCAATTGCGATCGGCAAAATGTAGGCGAGGGCGATTTTGAGCGGATGAAAATTTAGGTAGAACAAAATGCTGGCATGAATTCCTAAAATCCCCACACATTCAAATGCGATCGTCAATCTATCTTTAGGACTAACAGTAAAGGCAGCCGGTACGTAATCGACAGATTTATCGTTAAAGAACAGTACCGAGGTGAGATTGCGGAAATTATGCACTAACCACGAACCGGCCATCCCTACAATTAACCACACCGGATTGACTTCCACCGACGGTACAAACAGATTTTGAATCCATTTTCCCCAAGTATCTGGTTGCTGGTACAGATAGTTGCGATCGGGGTCTGCCAAAGAATTCGTGTTATTGTGATGTACGAGGTTGTGCAGATTTTTCCACTGAGTAGGCGGCATAAACAGCATACTTAGTCCCAAAAAGGCGATCGGATAAGTGAGGCGCGACTTTTTCTGAACGCTACCGTGCATCAAATCGTGGGAGCTAAATAGCAAAACTATGATACTATTGCCCATAATCGCGGCTAAAGGTAAGTAAAGCCATAAAAGATAGACAGGCCAGCGATCGAGATTAGCAGCAATTCCCCATCCCAGCAATAAAATAGCAGCGTTGATGAATAGTATTGCTAACTTGCTGGTATCTGGTTCAAAGGCATCTGACGGCAGCAGCGGACGCAATTTTTTTATATATACCGAGTGGTTAATTAGTGTTTCTTTGCCTAAAGTCGGCGTTGCCGTCTTGTATAGAGTATTGAGTGATTTTTCTGATTTCATGTGCTCGCTAAGAGTATTTTCCTGTGACTAAATAACTTTCTAAATTTAATTAGATCCCGTACCCGATTTTAGATGGAACCCACACATAAATCCGGCGGCTTATTGTCAGGCTGCGGAGATTTTATCTGTCTCCACTACGGCTATCCGGGAGCTTGTGATCAAATTGCTTTAGATCAAGGCTGCCTGATTTTTGTACCAAGATATTATTGTATCCTATAAAAATAATTTTGGAACACCTCTTAAAGGCTTACCTATCGATAATACTCTCCCACTTTTCACTTGGGTTTAATCTCCATAACCAATCCTAAATAACCTATAAAATTAAAAAAGTCCGTTTCCTTGAACAATTTCTTTGATTGTTGTCAGGGTATCTAACCCGATCAATCCCCGACGATAACCTTTTTGGTTGGACATTCCCAAAAATATCGCATCTCCCCGATTTTGATAGCGCCAAAACCGAGGTGAGGCATTAATAAAAGTTGAGGCGCTGTTAACATCCAGAGCAAATTGGCGACTTTCTAAGTAAGATTCAGTGGCAATGCAGTCAGCGTGGCCGCTGCTGTAGCGGTTGATCCAGCCGATCGCAATCTCTAAACTATCGACAACTTTAAACGCGATGGTTTTGTTTAAATAAGGTTGAGTCCACTCGTATGGTTCCGCCAGCTTCAAGTCTGGGAAATCTGCGACGAGATCCGCATCGGCGCTAATTTGAAAGCCTTTTTCTTTTAAACTGTTCCACAGCCGGAGTAAGGAAGAAGGCTTTTGGTTGCGATCGATCAGCACTTTCTCGATCGCATTAACAGGATCGGGCACGCTTTGATGACTGTCCAAAATCATCCACCTTGCCATCTCCAAACTGCCAGTCGGTGACCAATAAAGGTAACAATTGCCCATGGCCGACCTCAAAACTGGTGCTGTGCACAACCTTACTACCTGCTGCACCAAACTTGGCCTGCCGTAGGGAATAATTAAATTGAGATATTGGTCTTGAGTGACCAATTCTCGGATCGAAGCGCCCCGATCCGGCGGCAGTACCTGCAAACATCCCGATGGCAAACCGACCTCATCGATCGCCGACATCAAAGCTTCTCCAATTACAGCATTAGTTTGCCAGCTTTCGCTGCCGCCTTTGAGAATCAAACTGTTAGCGCTTTTGAGAGACAAACCCGCTGCGATCGCCCCCAACTCGGGCAACGCCTCGTAAATTAGAGCGATCGCCCCCAGCGGTAGCGACTGACAGTAAACCTGACAGCGATCGACCTGATAAGAAGCATTGATCACCCTGCCGATCGGATCTGGCATTTCCCCCAACCGTTGCAGAATTTGCACAGTTGTCTTGATCCGTTCCGGCGTCAGCTTCAGCCACTCCACAATCAACTCGGGAATCGCCATGTCCCGACTCGCTTCTAGATCCAGAGTATTTGCTTCTAAAATGTCATTTTGCCGACGTTTCAGCCAGCCCGCCATCGCCTGCAAAGCTGCCGCGCGATCGGCACTCTTTGTCGTAGCCAACTCCAAAGAAGCTTGATAAGCGCGACGCGCGACATTTGCGGCATCTGACGAATGGGTAAAATCCTCTATTATCATCTAGCTAACGCCTGTAAGCCAGCCATACCATCAGCGCCGGCAGCATTGCTAGGAGCACAGCGACCATTGCCCACAGAATAATATTCGGGCCCGGCGAGTGTAGCGCCAAGGGCAACCAAATCACTAACGGCACCAATATCATACCCAAAGCCAGTGGCAAGTAATGCGCCTTCAAACCCGGATGCGCTCTGTTCCACTGGTGACCCGTCCACCGCCAAGCCTGCTTGTAAGGATAGTTCGTTGATAGTTGCTCGATGACGTGTCCGCTTTCGTCCAATACAAATATTTGCTGACAGCGGTTGCAGCCAAAGGCTTCTGTCAACGTTATGGGCACGAGACGACCCCGGCGTCGGCAAGGACAGGGGTATTCATCGTTTAAGTCAATCTTTGGAGCTTTTTGAGATGGCACGAGCGATCAGATAAAAAAAAGCGTTTTTACAAAAATAATCGTTCACATATCCATTTAATCAAACTTGTCAATTCTCCCTGATAGAGGCTTTCAAATGCCTGTATCGAGCGAGCGCCTGAGCGACAATTTTGACTTGCAAGTTCTCTCATCAACTTTACCACTAACTTAGATATTTTCCATCATCCTGAGGAGTATACCTAAGACTTCATTGCTATACTTTGCGGTTTTCTTGACTTATTTATCTTCTAAAGCGGGTGACGCGATTCGAACGCGCGACATTCACCTTGGCAAGGTGACGCTCTACCACTGAGCTACACCCGCATTTCCTGCGGTATTAACAATATTGTCTCAATTCCCAGAATTTGTCAAGTCTTTTTAGTAACTTTTTTTCAGACACCCTGAAAAAGCGCCCCAATGCCACTCCCCACCTGAAATTGCAGCAGCCAGATTGTTAACAAAATCAGTAATTGCGGTGGTTTTGACCGCCATCGGCCAACTGCAAAGCTACAATCAAGCTGGAATTGTGGGAGAACACTGTCATGTCAGATTTAAATCGCGGAATCATGAAGTTCAAGGGAGCTGACAGTCCTATAGCGATCGCCATTTCGGCGATTGTCATTGCCGGCGGAATCGGCTTCTTGATCTGGTGGGCCCTCCAATCAGCCTACACCTTCAGCTAACAGACTACTCAAACGTAAAACTTATAAGGCCTTGCTCAAAAGGCAGAATTTAAGAAAAATTCTGTCTTTTGCATTTTTTTGCCCTTAGTCTTGAGTTTATTTCCAAGGAATGCGGATCGATTGCGGACGATCGAATGATTGCCATAAATCACCCGATCGGGCGAGTCGCTAGCACGATCCAAGATGACCAAGAATTTCTTGATGGTACCCGCCACGTGATTTATCCGTGGAATCAATCCAAAATCGAAAATCGAAAATCCTCAAGCCCCCGCATTTATCCGTGGGGTCGCCTCTAAAATCTAAAATCTAAAATCGATTGACTCCCCGATCAACTACTTTTGTAGTACACTTGTAAACAAAGCGCGCCGAGAGCGCAATTTTAGATGCAAGTGTTTGCAAGGGTTGTATCTCAACACAAATTTATGGCAAGCTTTCAGGACATCTTCAAATACTACAGTCGCTACTGGAAAAGCTCTGTTTACAGCATAGGCGCATCCAGCGTTTTGGCACTAGCCGATTTGCTTGTTCCTTACGCGATCGGTCAAATATTAAACGTATTGTCGGATCAACCTACAGATACAGTAACGAAAAAACTCATAACAGCGATCGCCTCTGTTACCCAGCACTCACCCAACAAAACATTATCGCTATCGGTCTTGCTGGGCATAATTTTTCTGGTAACAGTCGCCAAAGCACCGGTACAGCCTTGGGTGGGAAATTGGTTCCACTGGGCGATACCATTGAGGGCAAGGCGCGATCGAATGAGAAGTGCGATCGGCAAAATCCTCACCTTACCCCTAGAATTTTACGACGAAAACAACGCCGGACGGATTGCCAGTCGCATCGCCAAAGGCATCGCCAACCATACTTGGACTTACCCAGAAATTGCCGGCGAATTCATCCCCGAAGTCGTCCGCTTAATCGGCATTTTTGCCGTTATCTGCTTAATTGAGTGGCGGATTGGCTTATTAATTTTGGTTTCATTCCTCTTTATCCTCAGTTTCACCCTCAAAGGCCTGCAAGGGGTGACTGCGCGAGAAGAAATTCTGGATGAATACATCGAAGATACCGAAAGCCGCAACTCGGAAATTATCACCAACATCAAAACAGTCAAAGCTTTTGCGACAGAAAGCGATGAACTCAAAAGGCAAACCACCAGACTCGATCGCGAATTAAAAGTCGTGATCCACCGCATTCACCGAGGATACGTCACGCTGGGAACATACCAGCAGACGATCGTCCAGTTGTGTTTGTTTTCAGTTCTCGGTTTTAGCCTAGCAGCCACGGTTGCAGGCAAAATTTCCCTCGGATATTTTGTTACCGTCTACACCTTAGCAAGCATGGCATATTCCCAACTGCGTCCGATTAGCATTATCGCCGAATTATTGGCGCGTCGCTATTCTTCAATGATCCGCTTCCACGAGTTTATGCAGTTACCAGACGGTGTTGATGCGGTCAATTTAGCAGAAAATGCTCGATCGGCGTCGCCTTATAAATTTACCGGCAAAGTTGAGTTCAGCGGTTTGACCTTCGGGTACGACAGTCAAAAACCCGTTTTGCAGGATGTGAATTTATTGATTCATCCCCGTCAGACTGTAGCATTAGTCGGGCGATCGGGTTCCGGGAAATCGACTTTAGTTAAACTTCTGTTTCGCTACTTTGAACCCAACTCCGGCCGCATTCTGATCGACGGCGAAGACATTCGCAGCTTAGACGTGACTCGCTACCGTCAGCGTTTAGCGATTGTCCACCAAGAAGTAGACGTTTTTAACGGTACTTTGCTGGAAAATCTGACTTACGGAAACAGAAATGCAACTTTCGAGCAAGTTGAGGATGCTTGTCGCATTGCCAAAGTAGACGATTTTGTGCGACTGTTGCCCCAAGGTTACTATACCGTGGTCGGGGAGAGAGGAATGCGGTTGTCCGGCGGTCAGCGGCAGCGATTGGGGATTGCGAGGGCGCTGTTGGTGGAGCCGGATGTGTTAATTTTTGATGAGGCTACTTCTAGTTTGGACTATGAAAGCGAGCGATCGATCCAGCTAGCCATGCGAAATATCCTCGGTACGCGCACCACCATAATTATTGCCCACAGACTGAGTACAATTCGCGAAGCCGATGCGATCGTCGTACTCGACGGCGGTAGAATCGTCGAAGTTGGCAGCCATGAAGAACTTTTAAGCCAACAAGGTATTTACCGCCGCCTGCACTCCCTGCAAGAAACCGGGGAATTAGTGAATTAGCCATTTCCTGCTAGCTCTTCGTCTAGACTTAGGGTGCTCCGGGCGGGCACCGAGCCTAGACGTAGCAATGCACACCTTAAACAGTGTTCAATTTTCTCGTCTGCCACTAACTCACTTATGTGTTCTCCACTTAATGATTATAGTTTTAAATATAATGTTGCAAATAAAGATTCTGGTGCTAGGATATATAACTGTGATGGAAATGGGTCGATGCCCGAGCGGTTAATGGGGGCGGACTGTAAATCCGCTGGCTACGCCTACGCTAGTTCAAATCTAGCTCGGCCCACCTCAATTTAATAAAAAGTTAAAATTTAAGAATTAAAAATTAATTTTTTAATTGGAGGTTCTTAATTTTTTATGCCCGTGTAACTCAGTGGTAGAGTACCTCCTTGGTAAGGAGGAAGTCACGAGTTCAAATCTCGTCACGGGCTTGCTATTCTATCCTATATCCATCAAGGGTTTAACGTTCATCGAACAGCAAGAAGGTTAGTTTTCCGCTCAACTTTCGTGCTGATGGTTTTCTAATATGTCCAAAACGACTTCCATATCTGCCAAGTCCGCCCTCGACTTTTGGCGTCTGGCTTTTAACTGATTGAGCAAGTCGGCTGGCTCTGGAAATTCTGCGACTCCCCACAAGAAAACTTATTCTTTGTGGAACAGGCATCTTGCCTGTTCTTGAGAATGGTGTAACATCTCAGTTCCAACCGACTTTAGCTATGAGACTGGGGTTTCCCCTCCGGCGGACACTGCCACAAACTGCTTTGTAAAACTTACCTAAACTTGTCTAAAATCGTTTTTAGACACAATCCGAGTTCACTTCCTACGCTGTTGGGTAGACGGCTAATCCCAAGATAAGTAGGCTATCCCCCTCAAGCCGAGGGTTTCCAATTTAAAATATTTAGACTTGCGTTCCAGTCCCGATCTAAAGATATGCCACAAACAGGACAGTCAAAAGTCCTAATACTTAGTGGCATATCTTTTTTAGTGCCACAATTAGAACAGGTTTTAGAACTAGGGAACCATTGAGCGACTAGCACTAAAGTTGCTCCATACATTTTGCACTTGTAATCAAGTTGGCGCTTGAATTCGTAAAATCCTAGATCGGATATTGCCCCAGCCAGTTTGTGATTCGCCATCATGCCTTTAACGTTTAAGTCTTCAATCTTGATTAGCTTGAAATTTTTGGCTAAATAAGTTGTTAACTTCTGAATAAAATCTAAACGAATACGAGCTATCCGCGCGTGAAGTCGGCTAATTTTATTGTAGGTTTGGCGCTGGTTTTGGGAGCCTCTTACCTGTTTTGATGCTTGGCGCTGTAAGGTAGCAAGTTTGGTTTTCGCTTGCTTTAACGGCTTTGGTGCATCAAAGACCTGCTGATTTGACAGCGTGGCCGCATATTTAATGCCTACATCAATTCCTACAGAGCTTTCAGGTTGTCGAACTGGTAAACGTTCGGCGTCAACACAGAAGGAAACAAACCAACGACTTCCTTCTTTTGAAATCGTAAAAGTTTGAGACACGTAACCGCATTCTAGGGCTTCGTAGAGCCGAAAAGTTCCCAAGGTAGGAATCTTTATGGTGTTGCCAGCGTTTAGTAAAACTTTGCCGTTAGACGAATCGACTGTAAAAGACTGACCGTCTCGGCGACTAGCGAATCTTGGATGACCTGCTTTTCCAGCGCGATACCGACTAAACGCATCTTTCAAGTCAATTAAAGCATTTTGGTAGACTCGACTAGATAATTGGTTCATCCAACCAAATTCAGGCTGTTTCTTGACGTAGTTGGTGAGAACTTTTTTAACTTCGTTGATCACCTTTGAGTCTGTGAATTTCCCCTCGTTATACATTTGAGTCCGCAAGCTTAACCCAAAGTTAAATACTACGCGCCGGAATCCTGCGTGTCTTGCCATCAAAGTCGCTTCGTTGTTATTCAGTTTGAGCGCTCGTTTAACGGCAAACATAGAACTTCCTCAAGGGCGATTAAGTATGGATAAGTTTAGCAAACTATTTGGCACTTAAGTCTTGCTCATCACAATATTGTACCCGTATCGAAATCCCCGACTTCTTCCAGAAATTGTGAATCTAATCATCCTCATCCAATCCCAGCGGAACAAAATATTGACTGTAAACCACACTATCCGGCTCCCAAAGCGGCCGCCAATAAATATTTTGCATCACCGCCTTCTCCCCATCACCATCAGCAGGCCACTGAAAACTGACGATCGCAATATTGCTATATCCCACAATCTCATCACCCTCTTGCAGCCAGCGATTGCGCCACAACAGCGATATAAAATTCCACAACCTACGCAGCACTGACAATTGTTTATTTTTATGTGTTCTAGTTGACGGAGTTCCCTTTTCTAGCAGCAAAAACACCCGAGCTCTTTGCCGTTTCATCCAGTCAATCCGATAGCCCCAATCAGGAAGAGATTGTCTATGCCTGATAGCAGCCGCCATAGCTTTCTTTCTGCCACCCCTCGAAATTTTCATTAATTCCAGCGGCTCATTCCATCCCAAACATTCGTGCGATCGCTCAGGCAGCAGCGACTTAATCTTAGTATGAATTAAATGCGTTTTCCACTCCTCATTAATCAAAGCACTAGCAGTCAACTGCGCCAACACAGAATATCGACAATTTGATTGATAATTCGCCAGATTCAAAGGCTCAATATTCGATCGAGAATCGCCAAAATGACAATCAGACCAATAACTCAGTCGCACAGCAGCAGCATAATGAATATCCCCGCTCAACACAATTACCCGATCGCGCTGCTTAAAAAACTCCGACAACAGCTTCACAAAAGCCAACTCATGAAAATTCCAAGCATCCCCCGCATCACTATTAAAAACCTTCCCCTGTTCCACATCCCGTTTTTGAACCGCATCAATAATCCACAAACCCACCAAATTTGTCGGCACCACTACTAGCGTCGCCTCAATCTCAAACTCCCCAGTTTTATTCAGCAAATCAGTTTCATGCAAAGGCTGCTGAATTTGCTCCTCAAAACCTTTGTGAGTCAAAAGCATCGGCGGATCGATCGCGCTTTTCACCGGATACCCCCGCCAATTCCGCGTATCCAGCACAATCACCTCGTGCTTAAAGCTTCTCACATTAAAATGCCAATTCAAAACCTCACTTACACCCTCGCCCTCCCGATCCAAAATAAAAACATCTTCATCTAATTTCAACTTAGGCAAATGAGTTTTCGGATCGAGTCCTGGAATTCCCAAATACGAAGCCGCATCCTCCCAAGCAGAAACATCAGTCCCCGCCGAATCCGACCATTTTTCAGCAGCCTTTAATAATTTATCTCCCGGTTTTGCGCGATCGAACTGTGCGGGCGTATTTCCCCAAGCCTGAAACACAGCGTAAGCCAGCAAAGCATTCTGCACCACCCGTCGGCCCAGCGGCTTTCCCAGCACCCGGTAACACCACTCTCGATTCAAATACAAATCATCGCTAACATCATGGTCATCGCAAATCATATAAGTAGGAATATTTGCTAGCGCCCTCCTCACCCTCCACAAATTGCGAGCAAAACCGTCAAGTTCAACAACTTCTCTATCCCAGACTTTGGCCTGCTTAGAATTTGGACAAATATCCTTACCCTTCGGAAAACGCTCGCACCAAAGTACAGGCGACCAAACTAACAAATACATGGCACAATATTCCCCCAAGCTAAATAAGTGACTTTTAGCATTGGCGGGTTTATTCACCAACATCGCCGTAAAGCCGCCAAAATCTCTGGCAATATCGCTGCGAGTCCCCGGTTTTAACTCAATTGGTTTTTTGGACTGATACTCAGCATCAGACGGTTTCTGAATGGGCGACTCTCTAAAAATTTCCCTTTCTTGGGCAACTACATTTTCGTTTTCCGAATTCTTAGGTATACTGATACACAAATTCTTTTTAATTTGGGCATCATTCATCAGGGGCAGACTCTCTTCCCAGCCCAACAGTGTATCGCCAGCATCAGTCAAAGCCCACAGCATCGCATCGGCAACATCGTCGCCGTAAATTTGGTCGCCCGTTAAAAACAGTTGGTGGGGCCTGCTATTTGCCTTTCCTGCAAACTGTTCGATCGAATTATCCAAGATTGGCAGCGCATCTCTGCCGTCTCCGTGGGGCTTGCGACAAGAACCGTGAACAATCCGCAAATAGTTTAAATCCTGCGGTGGCAGGGCAAAAGTCGGCAACTGGTGAGCGAAATAACTGATCGTCTCCGGCCCCAAAGCCGACAAATTAGGCGAGGCAGGCCACAGGCAAGAAATGAGATTTTCTTTCTCATATTCTGGGACTGCAACCGACGGCGACTCGCTACTCCCAGCAAACTCGATGTCATAAGCATAAACTTGCCCAGATGTCAAGAGATTGCTGTTAATTGGTTTAGCAGTGACCGCCACTACGTGCAGGTATTTGCCGAGCTGCACAGTAGAGTTCGCACCTTGGAGCAATGGCTGATCGACAATTTCGCCGGTTCCGCCCTCTGTCGAATAAACCTTGAGTTCGACTTGGCGGGGTGCTTTCAGAGCCAGCCAAACTGTCACGGCCCGACTTTCAGTCCGGCGCAAAATCGGGCCCGCAAGGATGAGCGGCAAGTGATGAATTCGATGACTTAAGGGAGTCCACGACATAGGATTTAAAAAATAAAAATTAAATAAGAGTGTTCTAGCAATCAGATTTTAGGCGATCGAGCATCTGTCACCCGCTTAATTAATGCTAAGTCTGCCAACCCAAGTCTCCAAAATTGTAACAATTCATTAAGTAAAATTAATAATCATGCTACAAGAAGAACAATTACAGCATTTCCTCAATTCAGCCCCCCAGTTGCCAGCAATTAAATCATCAGAACCCGCCGGAGGGCCCAACAGCCGCCCAATCTACTCCTCGCCTTTAGATCGGGCGATCGACCGCCACCCCATCACTGTGGCTCCAGAAACCCCGATCGCCCAGGTGTTGGTTCTCATGAACCCGATGCGCGTCTCATGTCAGCTTTGTGGCGAAAAACAAAACGCTGTTGCTAGCGCAGCCAAGCGCAGTTGCGTGTTAATTGTCGAAGATAATCGACCGATCGGCATTTTTACAGAACGAGATATCGTCAAGCTAACTACCGTCGCAGCTTGTGCAGTAGGACTGACAATTGCTGACGTAATGACTCGATCGCCCATTACCCTCAAACAATCCGAGTCTCAAGATATTTTCACAGCTATGTTCACGTTGCGCCAGCACCAGATCCGGCATTTGCCCGTAGTGGACGAGGACTCGCGACTTCTCGGCATCATCACCCGCGAAGCAATTCACGAAGCCCTGCAACCGGTTAACTTGCTAACCAATTTGCGCTGTGCAGCAGATGTCATGACGAAAGAAGTCATTTCTGCCCCAACAACTGCCTCAGCCCTCGATTTAGCCCAGCTCATGGTCAAGCATCGAGTTAGTTCCGTCGTCATTGTCAAAGAGCAAACTCAGCATCCCGATCGCGCGATCGCACCAATACAAAATTATCAAATTCCGATCGGCATTGTCACCGAGCGCGACATCGTGCAGTTTCACGCCCTCGAACTCAACCTCTCGGAAATCCCAGCAGCAAGGGCCATGAGTGCGCCTTTATTTTGCATATCTCCCGCCGATTCCCTCTGGAGTGTCCACCAGTCCATGCAGCGACACTGCGTCCGCCGTTTGGTAGTAGTTGGCAGCCAGGGAGAACTTTTGGGTGTTGTTTCTCAGACAAGTTTGCCGCAAGTTTTTAACCAATCTGAAATGTATGGGACGATCGAGCTGTTGCAACAAGCAGTGGACGATCGAGCCACCCAATTACAGAAGGCCAACGAACTTTTGCAGCAAGAAATTTTAGAGCGGCAGCGGGCCCAAGAAGCCCTGCGCCAAGCTCATGACGACTTAAAAAAACAAGTTGAAGAACGCACCGCTCAACTTTTAGAATCAAATGAATTGTTGAGACGGGATATTATCAAGCGCCAGCGAGTCGAAGAAGTGCTGCGGCGAAAGCAAACTTGCTTGAAAAATCAAGCGCAGCAATTAGAGGACACTGTGCGAAAGTTGCAGCAAACTCAAACTCAATTGGTGCAAACCGAAAAAATGTCTTCTTTGGGACAAATGATTGCCGGTATCGCTCACGAAATTAACAACCCTGTTAATTTTATCTACGGCAACCTTTCCCACGCCAGCCACTACATCAAAGAATTGCTTCAACTGTTGGAACTTTACCAGCAGCACTATCCCGAACCCGTCTCGGAAATTCGGAAAGCAGCAGCAGATATGGAAGTCGAGTTTTTGGTCGAAGATTTATCTAAGATCCTGTCTTCTATGCAAGTAGGAACTGAGCGCATCCGCCAAATAGTTGTGTCGATGCGTAATTTTTCGCGATCGGATCAATCTAACATCAAGCTCGTTGACATTCACGAGGGACTCGAAACCACTTTGTTGATTTTGCAGCACCGGCTCAAAGCCCACGGCGCACATCCACCTATCGAGATTATTAAAGAATACGGGAATTTGCCCCAGATCGAGTGCTGTGCCGGTCAGATCAATCAGGTGTTCATGAATATTATCGGCAATGCTATTGATGCTTTGGATGAAGAAATCCAGAAAGGGGAATGGGCCAAGAGAGATGGGAAAAATTCACCCCAGTCAAATCCTAATTCTCCCTTGACTGTTCCCACAATTACAATTCGTACTGAAGTTGTTGGCGACGATTTTGTGGCGATCCGCATTTCCGACAACGGGCGGGGCATACCGGAGGAGATTCGCCGCCAATTATTTGACCCATTTTTTACTACCAAACCAGTCGGCAAGGGCACTGGGTTGGGACTGTCGATTTCTTACCATTTAGTTGTCGAACAGCACGGGGGGCGGCTCGACTGCGTTTCGGAAGCTGGACGGGGTACTGAATTTGCGATCGAGATTCCGATCGTTAGTGGTCATTAGTCAGCAGTCATACGATTTTAGATTTTAGATTTTAGATTGAACAATTTAAGGATGGGAAATGACTCATGAAGCCCGGGGTTTGGATGACGGGTCTACAGTTGCATTCTTTTTTTCAACTGGTATCAGTAGTCATGGGGAAGACATCATATTCTCCCAATCCCCCACTCTCCCCATCCACTCTCCCTCTCCCCGGCTCACTCCCCCACTCTCCGACTCCCCACCTTTTCCTAAAAATTCACAATTTTTTACAAAACACCAGAAACCCCAGCAAAGTCAATCTTTCCCAATCTAAAATCTCAAATCTCAAATCTAAAATCCCATAACTTTGCCCTCCCCCGACCCAAATGATCCGAACTAACTTCGAGTTGGCCTCATCCACTAGCGTCTTTATGACCGTTCGAGTTACCCGCACAAGCCATCAACTGCCTGCATCCTAGCCCCAAAGCCAAAAGCCCAGATTGTTTGAGAAGTTAATTTTTGTTTTATTTTTGTACCTCTTTATATTAAGAAAGTATTCTAAAATCAATTTAAAAGCTAAAAAAAATATAAAAATAGATTTTTATATCAAAAAACCAGTTAAGATTCCCAAAGATGCAAAATAAACAAATTTACTAGCATTTTCATTTAGACGCCCCCTTTCTTTTCATCGCAAGTTAGCTAATAATGCTTTCAACGAGGTGACTAAGGGCGGACTCCAAAATTGGCCTAACCCAAAGAAGGATACAAGCCCCAAACAAAAGTCGTCGAGATCGAAAAATTTTAGCCATTAGAGAGAACTTGCAGATTCATCTGTTGAGTCAATCTAAAATCTCAAATCTGAAATCTCACATCGACTGACAGTAAGGGCATTGCAATTGGGCTATTGCAATTGGGCTATTGCAGTTGGGCGATCGAAAAAAAGCATGAAACCCCAGCCCTCATCGTTTTGATAGAAACCTATAGGAGAACAAAGAGTGAAACTAGCAGTTTACGGAAAAGGTGGAATTGGTAAATCGACAACAAGCTGCAACATCTCCGTTGCCCTAGCCAAGCGCGGCAAGAAAGTTTTGCAAATCGGTTGCGATCCAAAGCACGACAGCACATTTACCCTCACTGGCTTCTTAATCCCCACAATTATTGACACGCTTCAGCAAAAGGACTATCACTACGAAGACGTTTGGCCCGAAGATGTCATCTACAAAGGCTACGGCGGCGTTGACTGCGTAGAAGCAGGTGGCCCTCCTGCTGGAGCTGGCTGCGGCGGCTATGTAGTCGGCGAAACCGTCAAACTGCTCAAAGAACTCAATGCCTTCGACGAATACGACATCATCCTGTTCGACGTGCTCGGCGACGTAGTGTGCGGCGGTTTTGCAGCCCCCTTGAACTACGCAGATTACTGCATGATTGTTACCGACAACGGCTTCGACGCTTTATTTGCAGCCAACCGCATCGCCGCCTCAGTCCGCGAAAAAGCCCGCACTCACCCGTTGCGGCTCGCCGGTTTAATTGGCAACCGCACCTCAAAGCGCGACTTGATCGACAAGTACATCGACTCAGTACCCATGCCAGTGCTGGAAGTGCTACCCCTGATTGAAGACATCCGAGTTTCTCGCGTCAAAGGCAAAACATTGTTTGAGATGGCCGAAAGCGATCCTTCCCTCAACTATGTCTGCGATTACTACCTCAACATCGCTGACCAGATTTTGGCAATGCCCGAAGGAGTAGTGCCCAACGACACTCCCGATCGCGAATTATTTGCCTTACTTTCAGATTTTTATCTAAATCCAGTGCAACCAGTGGTCAAGAAGGAGGAAGATGAGCTAGACCTGATGATGGTTTAATAGGTCTAGCGATCAGGATGAGGATAAAGAGGTTATGGCTTTTTTTGATACTTTTTCAGTTGCTCTCAAACAGAAGTGGTTGGACTACTACCAGGTAAATCGGGCTTGGCTGCTCCTGCACATGACGGCTGAGAACACGGTCGCCACACCCGACGGCGGGAAAAGGCCTGTTTCTTACCTCATCCTGGGAATTGCGGCTGCCCTGGAGCCGGAACTCCAGCAATTAATGCTGCCCTTCTCAAAACTCAAGCCGGATGCAGACAGCCTGATCGAAGTGTTGGGGCTAAATTTTGACCCGGACATCGCGCTGGGTATGCCCTCAAATCTCGCGCCGCAGACGGCCGGCAAATCTCCAACACCCGCAGCAGCTCAAACTGCAACTGCTGCACCCGCCGCAGCTCAAACTGCAACTGCTGCACCCGCCGCAGCTCAAATTGCAACTGCTGCACCCGCCGCAGCTCAAACTGCAACTACTGCACCTGCAGTCCCTCAAACTGCAACTGCTGCACCCGCAGCAGCCAAATCTAATAAAGTGGGCGGTGCTGCCTTAGCAGCAGCCGGAGTAGTCGCCGGAGTCGCCGGAGTCGCCGGTCTGGCAGCAGCGTCAGCACTGAGCTCAGAGGAGGAATCCTTCGATGAGTTTGAGGAAGAAGCTGTCTCCGACTTCGACATGGGCGATGACGAGGAAGAAGCTGTCTCCGACTTCGACATGGACGATGACGAGGAAGAAGCTGTCTCCGACTTCGACATGGACGATGACGAGGAAGAAGCCTCGGCTTTGGACGGTCTCGGTCTCGAAGATGATGAGGAAGATGCCGTATCTGACTTCGATATGGGCGACGATGAGGAAGACGCCGTATCTGACTTTGATATGGGCGACGATGAGGAAGACGCCGTATCTGACTTTGATATGGGCGATGACGAGGAAGATGAAGCCTTGGGTTTGGGCGGTCTCGACCTCGGCGATGACGAGGAAGATGAAGCCTCGGCTTTGGGCGGTCTCGATCTCGGCGATGACGAGGAAGATGAAGCCTTGGCTTTGGGCGGTCTCGACCTCGGCGATGACGAGGAAGAAGAAGCCTCACAATTTGGGACTTTGACCTCTGGAGATCTCGAATCGGGGATTTCCGATCCGTTTGGGGAAGAAGATGAAGAGTTCGTCGCCGAAGAAATACCCGATCCTTTTGGGACAGCGACCTCAGATGACCTAGACATGGATCTGGGCGACTTGGACGATGACGGTATTGACGATTTCTCTGTATCTGATGACGATGACCTCGATGATCTCGGACTCGACGATCTGGGGGAAGCAACTACCGGAGATCCTGACGAAGATGATTTAGATGCTCTAGGTCTCGGCGATTTGGATTCCGACGATGAGGATGAAGAAATTTCCGGCTTTTTATCTGATTTTAAGTGAGGTTGTGGCGATCGCCCGCCTCTCTTCTAGTTTTGAAGTTTCCCGTTCTATTTGTGAGTTGTGGGTTGCGAGTTGTTAATTTTTAATGAGCTCCAACTCACAACTGCCAAAAGGCTTTTTGCCTTAGCGAGTTGAAGAACACTAAATCCCTGCGGTGAGGGATTGTATGCCCTCGCGCAGAATTTTTTAGCTCAAATTTTGGATGCTGCGGCTGCGGAAATATTGAGTTTGCTGCATCTATTTTTCAGAGGAATTACGCCAAAACCAGGTATTTCTATTATTGTTCGCTGCGAAAGCGCGATCGCACAAAACAGGTGTTTTTTCGCCCCTGCGCCTGTTGGCCTTCGAGAGGAAAAACAACCTGAAAAACAACTTATGCGTGTCCGCAGCAAGAGATGCGATCGCAAAATACAGGTATTTCCTCGCTAGGCGAGCCTGTCCTGTTCGAGACGAAAAACAATTTAAAGGGAGAAGATTTGAGATATGACTGCTATTACTACTAATGAACCGGAAGCTTTAAACTTTGAATGCGAAACAGGCAATTATCACACATTTTGTCCGATTAGCTGCGTAGCTTGGCTTTATCAAAAAATTGAAGATAGCTTTTTCTTGGTCATCGGTACTAAGACTTGCGGCTATTTCTTGCAAAACGCAATGGGCGTGATGATTTTTGCTGAGCCTCGCTATGCGATGGCTGAGTTGGAAGAGGGCGATATTTCCGCTCAGTTAAACGATTATGATGAGTTGAAGCGGCTGTGCTTGCAAATTAAGCGCGATCGTAACCCCAGTGTAATTGTTTGGATCGGCACTTGCACCACCGAAATCATCAAAATGGATTTGGAAGGGTTAGCGCCGAAACTCGAAGCAGAAATTGGCATTCCCATCGTCACAGCGCGCGCTAACGGTTTGGATTACGCTTTTACTCAAGGGGAAGATACCGTTTTAGCAGCGATGGCTGCTAAATGCCCTGAGAAAGCGCCCGTGATGGAATCTCAGAAACAAGAACGCAATGCTATCTCTCAACTGCTGAATTTCGGCAAGAAAAAAGAGGAAGTTGCAGCAGATGAATCGGAATATGTCAAGCACACACCGCTGGTACTTTTCGGTTCTTTGCCCGATCCGGTTGTTACTCAGCTAACCTTAGAATTGAAGAAGCAAGGAATTAAGGTTTCTGGTTGGCTTCCTTCCAAGCGCTACACTGAATTGCCAGTCTTGGAAGAAGGTTATTATGTATCGGGTATGAATCCGTTCTTGTCGCGTACTGCTTCTACGTTGATGCGCCGCCGCAAGTGTAAGCTAATTGGTGCGCCATTCCCGATCGGCCCTGACGGAACTCGCGCTTGGATTGAAAAGATTTGCTCAGTGTTGGGAATTGAACCAAAAGGTTTGGACGAACGGGAAGCGCAAATTTGGGCTGGTTTGGAAGATTACCTGCAAATAATTCGCGGCAAATCTGTCTTCTTTATGGGCGACAATTTGCTGGAGATTTCTTTAGCACGTTTCTTGATTCGCTGCGGCATGACTTGCCCGGAAATTGGGATTCCTTATATGGACAAGCGCTATCAGGCGGCAGAATTGGCGTTGTTAGAAAAGACTTGTCACGAGATGGGAGTTCCTACTCCTCGGATTGTGGAGAAACCAGACAATTACAATCAGCTTCAGCGGATTTACGAGCAGAATATTGACTTGGTGATTACTGGTATGGCTCACGCTAATCCTTTGGAAGCGCGGGGAATTAATACTAAGTGGTCTGTTGAGTTTACTTTTGCTCAGATTCACGGCTTTGGTAATGCGCGGGATATTTTGGAGTTGGTGACTCGTCCGTTGCGCCGGAATAATTCGCTGAAGGATTTGGGTTGGGGTAATTTGGTGAAGAATGAAGCGAAGGTTTAATCGTTTTTAGCGTTGAATAAAAAACCCGGTTTCTTGGAGAAACCGGGTTTTTTCAGTAGAAAATTACTGGACATTTAATGCACAACAGCTAGTGCAACAGCCATAGGCCTTTTTTTTCTAGTCAAGCCAATTTTCTCGACTCGCCCGTTAAATAGTGCGATCGTCCGTAAGTTGCTCCGAGGTAGGGGATTGAGTGTGCGATCAAGTTCCCACTTACGCTCCTCCTCATCTCCGAGTGTGGGCTGTATCTAATCTTGGCAATCTCGATCCTGACATTTACTATTTTTTTTTACCTTAATGCTTGACATTGTCAGGAAACAGAGCTAGCTTCATCATATAAGCAAACTCCGAGCCTTGGAGGTTCGACCATGCCCGACGGAGATATCGTTCACAGTCAGCTTTCGGGGCTTTACCAGAAGCCGTATAAGTGGCTTTGTGAAGGAAAAGCTAACAACAGTGAAAATGCTTGGGTTGTGAAGGGTGCTGTGATACGGGACATCCAGACAAACTACGGTAATGTGGCGGTCAAATACGCCAAGCGAATGGGGGAGATGTTGAGACAGATGATGGTGGAAAATGTTGGCCTGCATAGCTCTGTAAATTGGGCTGCTTTAAGCACGGAGATCGATCGACAGGTAGGACAAGCGAAAGTTAAGCATCATGTCCAGGAACTACTCCGTCGTGCTGGTAAGGGCATCCTCCATGAATTTCGCTATAAGCATACAGCAGAAACTAACAATTTGCCGGAAGCGGTTGTAGAGCGGTTCTTCCTGGAAGTGTACAAGGCGAAATTTGAGCAACGCATTCCGCTGACACCTAATCACCATGCTGATGTTGATAATGCGACCGTGACAGAGCGTGTTGAGGCGATCCGTTCAGATATGTTAGCCGATATCAGTAAATGGGCGAAGAAGGCTACTGCGAATGAGGATGTGAAAAACCTGCGACGGTCTCCACGCGAGAAGGTGAAAGAGATAGACCTTGATGAGGATCTGCTATGAACTACGAACCTTCGATTGAGCAGAGCCTTGACGACAGTGATTACAGCAATTACACTTTGCACTTTGAACCTGTCTCGAACAGTAATGGGTCTGTCCGCTTCATAGATCACTCCCAGGGTAAAGAGATAAATGTTGGCATCAATGTGGATGATGAGGCATTCGGGTATCGGGTTCATGAAGAGTTTCCAGCCATCGTTGCCGACCTCGTTGACCTCGCCGTTGCAATCCATGCTTCAGACCGCCTGGCGCCCCAAAATTTGATCGGAAAGTCGCGTCGTCTTCAAGTCGTGGTTCCAGTACGTCATCCGGAATTACTCAATGCCGAACCGTTCCGGACAAAGCTGGAACACCTGCTTGGATGGGCGACTGGGAGCGAATGGGTTTTCGACTTCCAAACCAGGGTCGCACCCGAACGTTTTGTTAACCAACAATTAGTTTTGTCCGTAATACCTCAAGGCTGTGAAGTCGCGCTTTGGAGTGGTGGACTTGATGCTCTGGCGGGTTTGTACACTCGTCTTCGGATGTATCCAGAAAAGTCGTTCGTGCTGTTTGGAAGTGGCAGTAACAATAGTGTCTATGCCCGCCAGGGACGAGTAGGAAAAAAGGTTGAGTCTATATTCCCCGGTCGTTGTCATCTTTTCCGCGTCCCAATCCGCTTCCACGATAGCGATGCGCAGCACAAGAACAAGCGTTCGCGTGCGCGAGGTGTTGTATTCACTCTGCTTGGTGCCGCGTGCGCATACCTCATGAATCGGCGGGTTCTCTGTGTTTACGAGAATGGGATTGGGGCGATCAACCTTCCTTACCGTGCATCTGCTGTAGGACTGGATCACTCTCGCTCTGTTCACCCACTGACTTTACTGATGGTGAGCGATGTCGTCTCAGAACTTTTGGGAGAAGAATTCCGTGTGCAAAACCCCTTTCTGTTCTGGACTAAAGCCAAAATGTGCAAAACATTGGCTGCAGAAGGGAGAAACGACTTACCGTCGCTAACTATGTCATGCGACAGCCCACATCGCCAGCAGCCGATTCAGTGTGGTTACTGCTCCTCTTGTCTGTTAAGACGACAGGCGCTTGCGGCTAACGATCTAGAAGATCGAACCCGTTATGTAGTGTTCCACGGAGAGCGCCCACCAAAGGAATCCAGTTTGCATCTGGCTCATATGCTTGTGCAGGTTAACACCCTCCGCAACTTGCTCAATGTATCAGATGAAATGGGTATTCAGTGGGAAGCTTTAACCCGAGAGTTTCCAGTGTTAGATGATATCGTCGATCGTGGCGCTGGGGCAGAATGCCTACTGCCCGCTGATATGCGGAGCCACCTGATTCAGCTTTATCGAAGCTATGTTTCTGAATGGGATACAGTAAAGTCCCAAATTGCGGTTGACCGATCGAATCAACGTGGCAAACAGCACTTATTAAACAGACACGCAGTCAAAGCTCAGTAAAGTTGAGGAAAAATGTATGACTAGCAATATCCTTGACAACATCGATCTGCGAACGCTTGGGGAACTCCTTCAACAGGCGCGTAAAAAGTGCGGTATGACTCAGTCTGATGCAGCTAACATCATTGACGCTGCACGTACCACTATGGTTGCTATCGAGAAAGGAGAGCGCCGCATTAAGGCAACTGAACTGATTAAACTCGCCCGCGCCTATGGGCGATCGGTCAGTGACTTTGTTCGATCTCGTCCCGTAATCCAACCTTTTGAGATGCAGTTTCGGGCAGCCTATCAGCGCAGTGAGGGAGAAGAAGTACAGATTGAACCAGCAATTCTGCAGCTAGAGGAGTTGTGTCGGAATTACCTAGAGCTTGAAGAAATTATGTCCGCACCACTTCCCCAGAACTATCCTCCTGAGTATCAAGTAACGAATATGCCACTTAAGGCTACTGCCGAGAGCATAGCAGTTGCAGAGCGCCAGCGCCTTGGGCTTGGAGATGGGCCTATTTTACGTCTGCGGGACATTTTAGAGCAGGATGTGGGACTCCGCATCTTCTATCTAGAGATGCCACCAAAATACTCAGGGGTTTACAGGTACGATGAACGACTTGGCGGTTGCATAGCAATCAATGCTAATCATCCAGAGGAGCGGCGGCGTTGGTCGCTGACTCACGAATACCTTCACTTTCTCGCACATCGGAGAAAAGCTGTGTTGGAATTTGAAGGTCAGTATCAGCGAGTTCCAGAGAGCGAACGACTAGCCGACACTTTCCCAAAATATTTCCTGATGCCCACTAGCGGCTTGTTCAAGCGATTCAACGATATGTGCCGCACGCATGGCAAGTTCACTCCGACTCATCTATTCACATTAGCGCATTACTACGGTGTATCCATAGAAGCGCTTGCTTATCGGTTAGAAGAAATGGAGCTTGTGCGGGCTGGAACTTGGGAGCGATTGCGCGACCGCGGGTTGAAAGTCAGAAAGGTACAACAGGAGCTTGGCTTAGAGGACATCCCACAGCGCACTGATACGATCCCTCTCCACTATCAGCATCTCGCGATCGAGGCGTTGGATCAAGGACTGATTACAGAGAGTCGCTTTTCTGATTTCCTAAATGTCGATCGCCTGGAGGCCCGCCGCATCGCAGAAGCATTGCGGGAACATTCAAGCGGAATGATGGAGGAAGCCTCTGATTTCGACCTGATCGATATGCAGGAGTAATGGGAGAAGTCAAGTTATGCAAATTGTTCACTCCCACCTTCTTCTTGATGCCTGTTGCGTTTTCAACTTTTGTGCTTCGGGTCAATTACTGGCAATTCTGAAGTCTATTCCTGTTCAGGTTGCAGTCACCCAAGTTGTTCGAGAACAGGAGTTAAAAACGCTCCAACGTCTTGAAGACGAGGAAAATGATGGTGCGACTCAATTCGAGGCAGCGATCGCACAAAGTATACTTATAACCGTGGATTTTGAGTCGGAAGAAGAGGCCGAATCATTTGTGAATTACGCCGCTATTTTAGATGACGGCGAGTCAGCGACTGGCGCCATCGCAGTTCACCGACAATGGGCAATGGCGACCGATGATAAACGAGCGATATCGTTTTTTCGGAACGAGACACCACAGCTTCAGGTTTTATCAACCCTAGAGATAGTTAAGCATTGGTCAGAGAAAGCAGGTGTTGATTCGCAAACACTACGCGATGTACTGAATTTAATTCGAGTTAAGGGGCGATATATGCCACCTAAAAGCCACCCTTTGCATAGTTGGTGGGAAACTGCGAGGCAGTGAGGCTGAAAGTTTAAGCTGAGCATTAGTTAAAGGGTCATATGAAAGAATTAAGGTGAAGCCGATGGAGTTTTTTATTAACTGCCGATTAACGCAGATAAGCAGATAAAGAGAGCGATCGCACTTTTCCCCAACCCTTCCAGAATCTCAGGCCACACGCCCGTAACACGATCGCAGGTATGATCGCCTATAATCGAAACTAGCCCAAATCTCATCAGTTGAGAAACCGCCATGAGTCAAGACAAGGAAGAAATTAGCTATTCAGAGAAAACAGAACGTCTCAGAGTTATCGGTCAGTTTATCAAAACTGTGACACCGATGATTTGGACGATCGTAATTTTAGTAGTCATCATTCCCCTATTAGGTAACTTTCTAATTTCCCAGTCACTAACAAATACCGGAACCACAGCAGTTGTCGTCTCGCCGCCGCACGATTTTAGCAAAGTCAACCAAGACGTTAAAAACGCCATCCAACAATCCCATATAACTGCCGAAACTTTCGCCTCCAAAGAATTGGACAAATGGGAAGCCGAAGTAATTGCACGAGTAGACAATAGTTTCCTCGATTGGTACTTCGATTACTTCAATCAAAAAAAGATGGAGTTTACCGTACCTTTTAATTTCGTGAAATCTGCCGTACTCAACAGATTTGATATGACAGCAGCTTCTCAATCTGTTTCCGAAAAATTAACCGAAGACTTTCAAAGAGAATTTGCTAACCGCGTGCTCGTACCCAAAAACGCTCAACTGCGATTTCAATTAATCACTCAAGATACTGCTAACTTGTACATATCCGAAGTTAGCAAGAATGTGAAAGTAGTTCAAAATAATTATAATATACCACAAGTACAGTGGGACAAATATCTGAACGATATTGCCACCACAATTAGCGACAAAGGAAACATCTCTAATTTCTCATTAAAAGTATTAGTTGGCGGCAGTGGCTACTTAGTTGCTAAACCCTTAATTTTGGGAGTAGCAGCTAAAGTGGGCAGCAAAGTTACGGCAAAAGTGGCCAGC
The DNA here is from genome assembly GCF_036702135.1 of Microcoleus sp. LAD1_D3. Classification (NCBI taxonomy): domain Bacteria; kingdom Bacillati; phylum Cyanobacteriota; class Cyanophyceae; order Oscillatoriales; family Microcoleaceae; genus Microcoleus; species Microcoleus sp. LAD1_D3. The sequence goes on from NZ_JAUBSB010000001.1 coordinate 259,674, forward strand.
AAAGCCGCCGCCAAGGTAGCTACAAAAACAGGCGGTACAGTGGCTAGTCAGTTGGGAGTAAGTTTAATTGATCCGATTGTGGGAATCGGGATTATTATTTGGGATTTGTGGGATTACAATCACACAGTCAAAGTAGAAAGACCGATTTTGCGGGAACATATTGTAGAATACTTGAAAGATGTCAAAAAGTCCCTGCTCACCAATCCGGAAAGTGGAATCATGGCAGCAATTTATCAGTTAGAAAGCGGTCTTCTCAAGTCACTTTAATCATTTAGCGTTGCTTAATACAGGTATGAATTGAAGAGTTCGGAATTGCCATAAGCCAAGTAGGGTGAGTTTTGTAACTTCCGAAAAAAGTTGGTTCATACCGTTAATCAGCAACGTAAAAAAAGATAAGATAGAAAAACAGCTAGAAGAGGTGCAAGATTTGATCGCATATAAAAATCTCATAAAAGGGAAGAAAGCGCAAGCTGTTTTACTCAGATTAAAAGAATTTAGTTATCGAGAAACAGAAAAACGATTAGAAGTTTCAACAAGTTTTATTGCACAAACTCACAGAAAATACTTAGCCGGGAATCGCGGAATTAAAGTTAAAATATCACGGCTAAAGAGCTATCCGCAACGCCTCGACTTCCTGGCTCAACCCTAAAACCAAAATATATCAGAACTAGAAAGATATTTGAGGTAAAATTATGATGTAATATTTCAATACTCCGGACAGTTTTTAAAGAGGGATGCGACGCCTACGGCAAGCAACGCTTACGCAATAAATCACAGAAGCG